>NZ_JBHSQJ010000014.1:0-24961 GCF_042658505.1 Streptacidiphilus monticola
CTGCGCCTGGCCGGCACCGCCCGGCACGGGGGCGGTCTCGGCCGACGCCGCAGCTCCCGGGGCGCCGGCCTGCCGGTAGCCCTTCCGCTCCTTCTCGGCGACGAGCCTGCCGAAGTGGGCCTCCGCCGCCTCTGCCGACGCCAGCTCCTTGACCTGCTCCCGCCCGTCGGTCCCGATCCGGCCGTAGCGGACCCGCACGCTCGCGCCCTCGACGGCCGCCTCCCAGAACTTGGCCGACCCGTCCCCCACGTACTCCCACCGCCGCACAGCTGCTCCTCGCGCGCAAACCCACCCCGCCGGCCGTATCGCGGCCGGTCCTTGATCAGTGAGCGTCACCCTAGCCACCGCCTCTGACAGCGCCGGAAGGGGCCCTTCCGGCCCCAGGTTTGGGCGTGCGGTCGGCCAGGGCAGTGGTCAAGGTTGACCCATGGCTCCGGGCGGGAGGAGGGCTCCACGTGGACACGCCGCTGCTGACCGTGCGCGGACTCTCCAAGCGCTTCGGCGCCGTGCAGGCCCTGGCGGGCGTGAACCTGGAGATCCGCGCCGGAGAGGTGGTGTCCCTGGTCGGGGACAACGGCGCCGGCAAGAGCACGCTGGTCAAGGCGCTGTGCGGGGTGAGTCCGCCGGACACCGCCCTCATCGAGTGGCAGGGCGCCCCCGTCACCATCCCGACCCCGCAGGAGGCCCGCCGGCTCGGCATCGCGGCGGTCCACCAGGACCTGATGCTCTGCGACAACCTCGACGTCGTGCAGAACCTCTTCCTCGGGCGGGAACTGCGCCGGTTCGGGGTCCTGCTGGAGACGGAGATGGAGCGGCGGTCGGAGGCCCTGCTCGCCTCGCTGTCGATCCGCATCCCCTATCTGCGCCGCCCGGTCGCCTCCCTCTCCGGCGGGCAGCGCCAGTCGCTGGCGATCGCCCGGGCCGTCCTGGACCAGCCCCGCATCCTGATCCTGGACGAGCCCACGGCCGCGCTGGGGGCCGACCAGACGGCGCGGGTGCTCGCGCTCATCGACCAGCTGCGCCGCACCGGGATCAGCGTCCTGATGGTCAGCCACAACCTGGAGGAGGTGCGCTCCGTCTCGGACCGCGTGGTGGTGCTGCGCCTCGGGCGCAACGCGGGCCTGTTCGAGGTCCGCTACAGCACCGAGGAGCAGATCGCCGCGGCCGCCACCGGCACCGACGCCCTCGCGGTCGCGCTGCAGCGCCGGCTGCTGCCGCGCGGCCTGCCCGAGCAGGACGCCCTCGAGGTCGCCCACCGCTACCTGCCCTGCCAGGCTGCCGTGGGCGGGGACTGGTTCGACGTCATCCCGCTGCCCGGGGCGCGCGTCGCCCTCGTCGTCGGCGACGTCGTCGGCCACGGCCTGCACGCCGCCGCCACGATGGGGCGGCTGCGCACCGCCGTGCAGAACTTCTCCTCCCTGGACCTGGCCCCCGACGAGTTGCTGGCGCGGCTGGACGAACTGGTCTGCCGCATCGACGACGTCGAGGCGGCGACCGGCGGCGAGCCCCCGATCATCGGCGCGACCTGCCTGTACGCCGTCTACGACCCGGTGTCGGGCACCTGCGAACTCGCCCGGGCGGGTCACCTGCCGCCCGCGCTGGTCCACCCTGACGGCAGCGTGGACTTCCTCGAGCTGCCGCCCGGTCCGCCCCTGGGCCTGGGTGACGCTCCGTTCCGCTCGGAGAGCTTCCGGCTGGAGGAGGGAAGCCGGCTCGTGCTCTACACCGACGGCCTGGTCGAGCACTACGACGCGGACATCGAGCTCGGGCTCGACCTCCTCGCGGAGGCCGCCTCCCGTCCGGGCGCCTCGCCCGCGGAGTCCTGCGACGCGGTCCTGGAGGCCCTGCTCCCGGTCCAGCCGCCCGACGACGTGACCCTGCTGATCGCCGCGACCCGGCGGCTGGCGCCCGGGAGCGTCGTGGAGTGGAGCGTCCCGGCGTCCGCGGAGGCGGTGGGCGGCATCCGCGAGGCCGCGGGCAAGCAGCTGGCGCAGTGGCACCTGGAACCGCTGTCCTTCAGCACCGAACTGATCCTGAGCGAGCTGCTCACCAACGCGATCCGGCACGGCGGAGAACCGATCCGGGTCCGGCTGATCCGCAGCCGGAACCTGGTCTGCGAGGTGTACGACGCCAGTTCCACCTCGCCGCACCTGCGCTACGCGGAGAGCACGGACGAGGGCGGCCGCGGGCTGTTCATCGTGGCCCAACTGTCCGCCCGCTGGGGGACCCGTTACACCGAAAGAGGAAAGGTCATCTGGGCCGAGCTGCCCAGGATCTGAGTCGGGATCAGCCGACAGAAACTTTCGAACGCACGGGCCCCGGCCGTCATTCCGCTGTGCATGCATCTTGACGCGCCTGTCGCGGCAGCCCTACGGTCCCCACCAGCCGCAGGCTATCGGTCTTCACCTCGAAACTTTCGAGCTCGGAGGCCGCAGCCCGCGGAAGGGACATCCATGGAGGAGTCGAAATGAAACTGCGTCCGCTGCACCTGCTGGCCGCCGCCGCACTGACCGCCGGGCTCGTCACCGCGCCCGCCGCGGTCGCGGCCGCCGACGGGAACGCCACCGCCTCCGTGCCGGCAGACTCCCTGCGCGCGCTGGGCGCCCAGGAGGGCCTGCGCGTCGGCACCGCCGTCGACATGGCGCAGCTGGGCACGAACCAGGCCTACACCCAGCTCGTCGCCGACCAGTTCTCCGTCGTGACGCCGGAGAACGTGATGAAGTGGGACTCGGTCGAGCCGAGCCGCGGCACCTACAACTGGCAACCCGCCGACCAGCTCGTGCAGTTCGCCCAGCAGCACAAGCAACTGGTGCGCGGCCACACGCTGATGTGGCACAACCAGATCCCCTCCTGGCTCACCAGCGGGGTCGCCGACGGCAGCATCAGCAACGCCCAGCTCCGCGAGATCCTGCACCAGCACGTCACCGACGAGGTCGGCCACTTCCGCGGCAAGATCTGGCAGTGGGACGTGGCCAACGAGCTGATCGCCAACTCCTGGGACAGCCACCCGCTCGCCGACGGCGTCAACGGGGACGACTTCTGGGTGCAGCACCTGGGCGAGGGCATCATCGCCGACGTCTTCCGCTGGGCCCACGAGGCCGACCCGAAGGCGCTGCTGATGTACAACGACTACAACATCGCCGGCGAGGACGGCACCAACGCCAAGTTCCAGGCGGTCTACGACCTGGTCAAGCGGCTGCGCGCGCAGGGCGTCCCGATCGACGGCGTCGGCGAGCAGGGCCACCTCGACACGCAGTACGGCTTCGACGCCCAGCGCTTCCAGGCGGACCTGCAGGCCTTCGGCGACCTTGGCCTCAAGGTCGCGGTCACCGAGGCGGACGTGCGCACCTTCGTCGACAACGCCACCGACCAGGTCCCCACCTCCCAGCTGGCCCAGTTCGCCCAGCCGGAGGAGTTCTCCGAGATGCTGAAGGGCTGCCAACTGGTCCGCCAGTGCATCTCGTTCACCGCGTGGGGCGTCTACGACGGCGACTCCTGGATCCCCGGCACCTTCGGCGGTGAGGGCTACGGCCTGCTCTACGACGTGAAGCTGCAGCCGAAGCCCGCGTACTTCGCGCTCCAGCAGGACCTGGAGCTGGGCGCAGGCGCTCCGCACCGCACGGGCCTCGGCGCCGGGCGGGAGTGACACGCCCGTCCCACCTCCCGCGGCCCGGTCCCGGATCCTGGATCCGGGACCGGGCCGCGGGCTCATCGCGGGCCTGCGCGCAGTTGGTTGGCGGTCCAGACGAGAGCCGTGGGCAGCTCCCGGCTCCAGGTGTCGAAGTTGTGGCCCCCGCTGGGCAGGAACAGCGACGCCACGTTGAGCGGCGGTCGGGCCGCGGCGATGAACGCCCGGGTGGCCCGGTAGTCGGCCTCACCGCTGTGGCTGCTGGCGACCAGGACGGAGACCGGCGGCATCGGCAGGTTGCGCAACCGCCACAGCAGATCGGCCTGTCGGCGCAGCCGGGCGTCGCCGTGGAACAGGTCGCCGGTGGTGGCGTCCGTGCGGACGGCGTAGTCGCCGGAGAGGGAGGCGGCGGCCGTGTAGGCGCCGGCGTCGCGCATGGCCAGGGCGAGCGCGCAGTACCCGCCGGTGGAGTACCCGAGCACTCCCCAGCTGCGGGCCGAGGTGCCGACGCGGTAGCGGGCGGCGATCGCCCGGCGCAGGTCCTGGGCGAGGAAGGTGCGGGCCTGCGGGCCCCCCGGGACGTCCTGGCATTCGGTGTCGCGGGGAAGCGCGACCGAGGGCCGGGTGAGCACCAGGACGGCCGGCTGCATCTGCTTGCGGTAGATCGCCTGGGCCGCCACGGTGTGCACCTTCATCCGGCTGATCAGGTTCTGTGGCGATCCGGGGTAGCCGGTCAGCACCACGACCGTGGGGAAGGTGCGGTGGGCGTAGCCGGGTTGGAAGTACTGGGGCGGCAGGTAGACGTAGGCGGACTGCACGATGCCGGTGCGGCCCCCGAGGATCGTCACCTGCTGGACCACGCCGCCGGAGCCGCCGGGAGGAACGTTCTTGAGCATGAGCGGCACCGGTTTGGCGCCGAGTATCCGGACCGGCTCGTGCGCGGACGCGTGGGCGTTGAACTCGATGCCGCCGCGGTCGGTGCCCAGCAGGTCGCCCCAGGAGCTGTAGAACCCGCCCCAGTCGTTGGTGGCCAGCGCGACGGCGGACAGCGTGAGCGCCTGCCCCAGCAGCAGCACGACCGATCTGCCCAGCAGCGCACGCCAGTTGCGCCCGGCGAGCCGCGGCCACAGCCAGACCGTCGCCACGACGGCGGCCAACGCCAGGACGGCCGCCAGGAGTTCGAGCTTGCGGCTGGTCAGACCCATGCCTGCCCCTCACCGGGCCGGGGTCGGGCCCTGGAGGTGGCTGCTGATCCATTCGACCGGTCCGTCCGCCATGGCCGGTACGTAGGTGTACGCGTTGTGCCGCCCGCCGGGGATGACATGGAGCTGGGTGTGGACCGGCCCCTTGCCGTAGGCGGCGACGAAGTCCCTGATCGCCGCGACGGTGGCCCGGTTCTCCCGGCTGCCCACCTGGAAGGCCAGGTAGACGTCCGGACCGCCGCGGGCGATCAGCGCACGGGCGAGCGCCCGGGGGTCGTTCTGCCGCTGCTCGCTCTCGTGGCCGCGCCACAGCGGGGAGTCGGGGACGATGTCCGGTCCCGAGGCGAGGACGGCCTTGAACCGGCCGGGGAACTGCAGCACCGCCTTGAGCCCGGCGAACCCCCCGCTGGAGGAGCCCAGGAAGGCCCAGCCGTCCCGGGAGTCGAGGGTGCGGAAGTTGGCGCGCATCAGGTCGGGGACGTCCTGGGTGAGCCAGGTGCCCATCCGGGGCTGCCCCGGGATGTCGCTGCCGTCCCAGTACAGGCCGCCCTTGTCGGTGGCGGGGTTGAGCACCGGCATCGCGAGCAGGAAGGGCTTGCTGCGCCCCTGGGCGTACCAGCGGCCGATGCTCTCCTCGAGCCGCAGGCTCGGGTCGGCCCAGTAGTTGTCCGGGAAGCCGGGACCGCCGGGGAGCGCGATCAGCACCGGGAAGCCGCTGCGGGCGAAGCGCGGGTCGAAGTACGCCTTGGGCGCCCAGACCCAGACCCGGCCGGTGAAGCCGGACATGGGCCCGCGGTAGGTCACCACCCCGATGTGCGTCCCGTCGTCGAGGCGGTGCGCGACCCGGAAGTCGGCCCACGGGCCGGACGGCAGGCGCGTGCCGCTCGGCGCGGCGTCGACGTGGTCTCCGCTCCCGGCGCCGGAGGCGTCCGGAGCCGTCCGCCCGAAGTCCAGTCGCGCCCCCTGGTCGCTGAACGGCCAGATCTCGTAGTGCCGCAGCACCGGCATCGCGGCGGTGACGGCGAGCGCCAGGCCGAGCAGGGAGCTGAGCAGGACGACGAGCCGCCGTCTGCTGCGGCGGGCGGGACGGCGGGGCACGGGCTCTCCTCGGGGTGCGGGGGCGGCGGCGACGGGCTCGTCCGATGCGCCCTGACTGATCGTCAGTCGCCCCCGCTCCGACTGCCAGCCGGAGCGCGCGATGCCCCACCAATGGAGCAATGCGGCGAGCGCGCCCGGGGACGCGGCCAAGTACCGGATTCGGCAATGGACTTGAGCCGACCCCCGACGGCCGCACGGGCCTCGGGTCCGTCCGTTGGGGCATCCGGGTACGCGTCCGCTGGGCTGATCGGATGAATGCCGCCCTTGCTTTGAGACACCAAGGAAACCCCTCCGACCTGCAGGAATGTCAGCCAGGGCCGCCCCAGTCGACAGGGGAGGTTCCTCCGTTCCGGGGTGCGGGGGCCACGAACGGTCCCTTGCATGGGTGCTGCACCCCGGGTCAGCTGCGGGAACCGAACACCGCACCCGGGCAGTGGAGGATCATCCATGCGTTCCATACACGCCCTTGTGGGTTCCGCCGTCGTCGGCGCGAGCGTCCTGCTCGCCGTCCCCGCCCACGCGGCCGGCGACACCACCGCCGCCTGCGCGCAGGCGGTCACCGCCGCGAACAAGGCGGAGGCCGCGTACCAGGCGGCGCTCGCTTCCTACAAGCAGGAACTGGCCGCCGGCGGTCACCCCGGTACGGCCGAGCAGTCCAACCTGGAGTCGCTCAAGAACGCCGCCAACCTGGCGACTTCGGACGCAGCCCGGATCTGCCCGGTCACGCCGAGCGGCACCGTGCACACCGGCGCGGGCAGCACCAGCGAAGGCGTGAACACCGCCGGCCTCGCGGCGGGCGTCGCGGTCATCGCCGCGGCCGGCGCGACCGGCGCGCTGGTGATCAGCCGCCGCCGCGCCGCCGGCCGGTCCTGACCGTCCGGCTTCGGTGACGAACCCGGCTCCGCTCCCGCGCACCGGCGCAGGGGCGGAGCTCCTCCTCGAAGGATGCCGAGAGCCCAGTGGACAGAAGAGCCGAGATGCGCGCAGCGCAGCCCCCGCCCGGCGGCCGCCGCGGGGTGCTGGACGTGGTGTTCGGGGTGATGCTGGCCGTACTGCTGGGCACCATCCTGATCGCCCATGGCTGGAAGCACTACAACCCGCCTCCCC
The DNA here is from genome assembly GCF_042658505.1 of Streptacidiphilus monticola. NCBI lineage: Bacteria > Bacillati > Actinomycetota > Actinomycetes > Kitasatosporales > Streptomycetaceae > Streptacidiphilus > Streptacidiphilus monticola. Next base: position 7,036 of record NZ_JBHSQJ010000014.1, read on the forward strand.
AGCCGGACGCCGCCCAGGCGCTCAACGCCCCGACTCCCGCGCACGACCGGGTGCTTGAGGCAGCCGCGACCCCCCTTCCGCCGGCCGTCCCCACACGCGTCCGGATCCCGGCCATCGGCGTCAGCACCCCGCTCGTCGGCCTCGGGCTGCTCCGGGACGGCCACCTGGCCGCCCCGCCCGACAACGACCGGAACCTGGCCGGCTGGTACCGCGCCGGTACCTCTCCCGGCGCGGTCGGCACCGCGATCATCGCGGGCCACGTCGACACGGCACACGGCCCGGCCGCGTTCTACGACCTGGGCGCGCTGAAGAAGGGGCGCCTCATCGACATCGACCGCGCGGACCACACCACGGCGGTCTTCACCGTCGACGCCGTCGAGGCCTACACCGCCAAGGACTTCCCCGACGCCAGGGTCTACGGCGCCGCCGCCCGGCCCGAGTTGCGTCTGATCACCTGCGGCGCAGGCTTCGACCGCGAGCACCGGCAGTACCTCGGCAACGTCGTCGTCTACGCCCACCTCAGCTCCTGGACGCACAGCTGACCCGTCCCCCTGACCTGGGCGCCGGCAGCGCGGCCGCCCGACACGTCGCGCCGCGGCGAGCACCCGTCCTCCCGGTCGGCGAGGGGCGCAACCGGTATAACCAGGGCCATGCATATCGGTACTTTCCGGACAGCCCATGCAAGGTGAGCTCCCCGGCCCGGGTATCGGCTTCTCGACGGACGGCGACCCGCAGGGCCCGCACGGACAGCTGGCCGCGTTCCTGGCCCGACTGACCTGGCTGCAGCTGACCTGCAGCGGGGAGGGCGCGGAGGACATCGAGGGAGCCGTCGTGGACGCCGCACGGCACCTGGGCGGGGACGCCTCCGTGCTCGTGGTGCCCGACGGAGCGACCCTGACCGTCGTCTCCCACGCCCGGAGCACCACCGTCGGCGTGCGAGGGTTCCCGGAGATTTTCCGCATGGACCAACTTGCGGCTCTCAAGGAGCTCTTGGCGAGGATCGCCCGCGGCGAGGCGGAGGTCCGGGAGGCCGACCACCGGCTGTCCGCCATCATCGACAGCCCGCCGCCCTACCCCTGGTGGCTGAAGCTCGTGGGCATCGTGCTCTTCTCGGTCGGCTTCGCGCCGCTCATCCAGGCCACCTGGTACGAGGTGGGCACGACCGCGCTGAGCGCATGCGTGACCGCCGTCCTGGCCGTCGGGGCGACGCGGGTGCCCCGGCTCGAGAAGGTGCTGCCCCTGGCCGCCTCCGCCGCCGTGTCACTGCTGACCCTGGAGGTCTTCGCCGACGACCCGGCCCACGGCGGACCGGTCCTGCTGATGCTGCCCGCCCTGTTCTACGTCATTCCGGGCGACTACCTGAGCGCCGCCTCGGCCGAACTGGCCGCCGGATACATCACCACCGGGGCCGTCCGCATCGTCTACGCCACCTTCCTGCTGGTCCAGCTGTACCTCGGGGTGCTGGTCGGTCTGACCGTCTCGGGACGGGAGCCACGCGTCCTGTTCGACACCAGTGCGCCGGCGGACCTGCCGCCCTGGGCACTGTGGGTCAGCTGGGTTCCGTTCACCCTCGGCACGGTCCTCGCCTTCGCGATCCCGTGGCGGCTGCTGTGGCGCGTCCTCGTGCTGGTCTACGTCACCGTGGCAGTACAGGTGCTGACGACCCATCAGATCGGAGAACTGGGCGCGACCTTCGTGGCCGCCGTCGCCCTGGGGGCCGCCTCCACCTGGTCGGCGCGCCGCCCGGACCAGCCGCCCCGCGTCGTGCTGCTGCTCCCCGGGTTCTTCGCACTGACCGCAGGCTCGCTCGGCGTGCGCGGCCTGACCGCCCTCAGCGGCGGCTACGCCGCCCAGGGCTACCGGGACCTGTCCGAGATGGTGGCGGTCGTGACCGCCGTCGCGCTGGGCATCTTCCTCGGAACCGTCGCCACCCAGCCCTCGGCCGAGCGACGGGAGGGCGTGGTCGCGCAGCGCGCCGAATAGACCGACGCCCAGCCGGTGGACCGATCGCCGGCCGGTGGACCGATCGCCGGCCGGTGGGTCAGAGCACCGCGAGATCGAAGTCCTCGTCGCACCTTCGGCCCGAGGCGCTGACGATGCGCACGCTCACCGTCCGCGTGCCGTCGCCGCACCCCGCCCCGGTCCGGGTGCTGACCTGAGCCCGCGTCAGCTCGTCCCCGGCCGCGGGCACCACCATGAGCACGGAGTGCGTCAGGTCCGCGTAGGGGTTGGCGATGTGGACGCAGTACACACCCACCCCGACCCGACGGGCTCCGTCGATCCCCCGGGCCACCAGCAGGCTGCCGTCCGCTCTGACGTGGCCCGCCGCCCAGACCCGCAGCGGCGCCTGCGGCGCAGGGTCCCCGCCTTCGACGCCCGCCGCCAGCCCCGCCACCCCCGCGACGACGGCGGCCGCCACCGCTGCCCGCCACGCCAGATCCCATGACCGCGCCCGCATCGTCATCCCGGGACCGTACCCAGCACGGGAGGCGGCCTTCCGCCGCCTCTGCCCAGGACCGCTCGTTCGGCGGCCCAGCCCCGGCGCAACCGGTCGCCCGGTCGCCGGTCGTGCCGCGGGCCGCAGGGCCGGGCGGCGACCCGAGCGGCGTGCCTGCATCCCTTCGCGGGTAGCCGCCCGGCGAACGGCCGACGGCAGCGGGAGGACGACATGGGCGAGGGGCACATCAGCTACCGGCCCGAACGGCGGGATCAGGGCGACGGCGACCCGGGCCGCTGGTACGGGCCCGTCGCCCTGGTGTTCGCCGGGACCTTCGCGGCGGCCGCCCTGGTGTTCGTCGTCTTCGCCGCCGCGACCAGGTCCCACGTGGAGACGACGACCTACTACGCGGCGGCGGCTCTCCTGTTCGTCCTGCTGACGGTCGGCACCCTCCGGGAGCGGGCGAGGGCCCGCCGGGGGGAGAGCGAGAAGCGCCGGCAGGACGGCCCGGGCTGAACCCCTCGACCTCCCGGCCGCCGACGCCGGGCCCCTGCGCGGGAGGGCCGCCGCTCGAAGCCGACGGTGGTCGGAAGCACCCCCGCAGGTCAGGTAGTATTTCCGTCGTGCCCAGGCGAGGGGGGAACCCCGAGCCGAGACACACCGGCGCCGCTAGCTCAGTTGGTTAGAGCAGCTGACTCTTAATCAGCGGGTCCGGGGTTCGAGTCCCTGGCGGCGCACCCAAGTTGACGTGGGCCTTCTCCGACGACCGGAGAAGGCCCACGTCGTTTCCATCCCCCTGCGCCGCCCGGCCCACCGCGGAACTTCCACTCCGCGCCGTTGCCCGGACGGCGCCGGAAGGGCCTGCCGGGCGCCTGTCGATCCGCCCGGCCGCGTCGTTCCGGCTCAGCCGAGCCTGGCGGCCGCGAGCCGCAACTGCTCCTCCTCGACGATCTGCCGCGCCAGGGACTGGTCCGACACGTCGAGAGCCTCGGGGCTGGTCTCCGCGGCCTCGCTGCGGCGGGCGTACGCGTCGAAGAGCCGCTGCTTGCGCCCGAGCAGGGCGAGCAGACGCTGGTCGACACTGTCCGGGGTGAGCAGCCGGTGCACGCGGACGCGCCGGGTCTGGCCCATCCGGTGGGCGCGGGCGATCGCCTGCTCCTCCAGTGCGGGCTTGACCTGCGGCTCGCACAGCACGACGACGTTCGCCGCCTGCAGGTTCAGCCCGACGCCGCCGGCCTGGATCTGCGCGAGCAGCACCGCCGGCCCGCTGTGCGCCGTGAAGTCGTCCACCACGTCCTGGCGGGCACCCGCCCCGGTGCTGCCGGAGACCGGCCCGAAGACCGCGAGGCCGGGGACCTGGCCGAGCGCGACGGCCACGCCGCCCAGGACCTCCCGGTAGAAGGAGAACACCAGCACCTTCTCCCCCGCCTGCGCGGCCTCCGCGGCGAGCTCGACCAGCCGCCGCAGCTTGGCCGACTTCTCCGGGCGGGCGTAGGCCGCGCGGCGCATCGCCTGGAAGTTCCCCGACAGCACCGCCTCCCGGTAGGCCTCCTCGTCGGAGGCGGTGAACTCCTGCCAGTCGTCGGTGTGCACCGCCTCGGGCAGCTCGGTCAGCACGTCGTCCTGGTTGCGCCGCAGGTACGCCGGCGCCACGGCCCGGCGGAACCCGGCGGCTCCGGCGGCTCCGGCGGCTCCGGCGACCGCATCCAAGTCCCGTACCTCGGGCAGGAGTTCAGGCTGAAGGTAACCGAGCAGCGCACGGAACTCGCCGACCCGGTTCTCCATCGGCGTGCCGGACAGGAACAGCACCCGCTCGCAGCGGTCCGTCAACTCCCGCACGCTCCGCGAGCGTTGGGCTTCGGGGTTCTTGACGTAGTGGGCCTCGTCGACCACCAGCATGGCGACCGGCACCGCCGCCGCATCGAGGCGCCGCAGCCCCTCGAAGGTGGTGACGGCGACACCGCCCAGGCGACGCCAGGCGTCGGCCTCCGTCGCCCGCTCCCCGCCGTGCAGCCGGAACGCGTGGAGGCCGGTCCGCGACGCGGTCTCGCGCAGCCAGTTCACCAGCACGCTCGCAGGGCACACCACCAGGAAGTGCTGCCCCTCCCCCACCGCGGCCAGGTGCGCGAGGGCCGCCAGCGCCTGGACGGTCTTGCCCAGCCCCATCTCGTCGCCGAGCACCACCCTCCTGCGGGCCAGCGCGTACCGGGCGCCGAACGCCTGGTACCCGCGCAGCGACACCCGCAGCAGCGACGTGTCCAGCCCCTGCCGGTGGACCTCCGCCGCCAGCCCCTCCGGCAGATGCCCTTCCGCCGACGCCCGGTCCTGCGGCCCGAGCTCGGCCAACTGGCCCAGGACGGTGTAGAACTCGGCCGCGCGGGTGCTGAACTCCAGCCAGGCGTAGTCGACGCTGCCGGGACCGCGCAGCAGATCGGCCTGCGCCTGCGCGAACGCCTCCGTGAGACCCTCGTCGGCGGCGGCCCGCAGCACGTCCCCGAGCTGCTCCGACGCCGCCAGCGCCGCCTCACGCCGCTCCCGCCGCGTCAGCAACAACCGCAGCCCGCCGCGCGCCGGGCGGGCAGCCGCGAGCAGCGGCTCCAGCACGCCGACGCTCTCCTCGGCCCGCGCCCGCGCCGCTGCCAGTCCGGGACCGGCCGCCACCAGCGGGTACAGCTCCAGCACGAGCGCGGTCGCCGCGTCGGACCGGTCGTCCGGGTCGATCCGGACCGCCGTGTTCTCCCGTGCCGCCCGCGCGAGTTGGGCCGCCGCCGCCTTCGCCTGCTCGGCGCTGGTCCGCCCGACCCCTGGCACCCGCAGCAGCTCGTAGACCTCGGCCCGGTGGACCCGGCCGACCGTCACGAACCCCGCCGCCTCCAGCGGCGCCACCCGCAGCCGGCCCTCGGTGACGTCCCGCAGCCGCGCGACCGGCATCGCGTCCAGCGCCCGGCCCACCGCCTCGCCGCGGAGCGCGGCCGCGTACCCGCGCACGCGCTCGACCGCCTGCCCGTGCCCGGCGCGCACGCGCTCGGCGTCAGCGAGCAGCACCGCCCCGCGCTGCCACAGTGCCCTGCGCTCCCCGCCCCGCCCCACCGGCCCTCCTCCGCCCACGCCCGCAACGAACCGGTCCATGGTCCCAGCCGCCACGGACAGCGTGGACCGTCGCCGAGGGAAGCGAAGGGGAGACGAACCGGCCCGCTGCGTCCGCGCCGAGCGTCTGCGTCTACGGGTCGGTGTGCGGCTGGACACCTTGGAACGGGTGGGGGCAGCCGTCCGCCCGCGGGCTCCCCGGCCACGGGGAAGGTGGGTCGGCGCTCCGGAGTTCCGAGCCGCTCCGAACGGTGATCACGCGCGCGAGCGGTGCGCCCGGCCGGACGGCGCCGACTCCGCGCAGCCCGGCGGGCCTGCGTGGGCGTCACTTGCGCGGCCACCGACATCGCGGTTCGACCGGGCGGGACGCGGTTCTGGCCGCGCCGGTTCCGGAGTTGTTCGCCTTTCAGCCCAAACAGCGATCTTTCATCACCAAATCATCACAGACCCGGGATCCCCACGAACCACCTGAAACCATCAACCCACATTCCACTTACCGGGGGGACACCCGTGAACTACTTCGGCAACAAGGGCCAGTTGGCCGCCACCGGGGCAGGCACCATCACCATCGCCGGCATCGCCTTCAACCAGCTCGCACTCCTCGGAGTCGCCGCGGGCATCGTCATCGCCGGCGCCGTTCTCGTCCGCCTCACCTGGCGGCGCGGCAAGAGCGTCGGAGACCAGTGAGGAGCGCCCTCACCGCGAGCAGGCGGACCATCCGCCTGCTCGCGGTCGCCGGAATCTCGGTCGCGGCGCTCGCCGGGTGGACCTTCCGCCACATCGCCTCCACGATCGCCACCTGGCAGGGCCACGGCGGTCGCTTCGCCACCATCTACACCCTCGCCTTCGTGCTCCTGGTCTGGCAGGTCTGCCTGTACTCCCTGGAGCGCCCCAAGAAGGTGACGCCCCGCCAGCAACGGCAGCTCGACGAGCTCCGCGTCGTCATCCCCGTACCCGCCTACAACGAGGACCCCGGCTACCTGAAGGCCTGCCTGGAGTCGATCCTGGGCCAGACCCGCCTGCCGCAGTGGGTCTACGTCGTCGACGACGGCTCCAGCGTCGACTACACCGACGTCCGCACCTGGTTCGTCGAAGCCGCGGCAGGCGCCGGCGTGCGCGCGTCGTGGGAGCGGACCGCCAACGGCGGCAAGCGCCACGCCCAGGGACACGTGGTCCGGGCGACGTCCTGGTACGCCGACGTGTACGTCACCATCGACTCGGACGCGAACCTGGCACCCGACGCGATCGACGAACTCCTCAAGCCCCTGGCCGCCGGTGACGTCCAGTCGGTGGCCGGCATCGTCCTGGCGGGCAACAACCGCGGCCCCGGTCGGCCGCGTGTCCCGCAGGGAACCCGCGTGGGCGGGCGGGTGAAAGCCGCCGTGGGCTGGTGGGCCTCCCAACTCCTGTGCCGGGCAACGGACCTGTGGTTCGTCACCGGCCAACTGGTCGACCGCTCGGCGGCCTCGACCATGGGCGCGGTGCTCGTGAACTCGGGCGTCCTCGCCGCCTACCGGGCCGACCTGGTCGTGGACAACCTCGACGGTTATCTCAACGAGACGTTCTTCGGCCGCCGGGTCGAGTTCTCCGACGACTCCATGCTGACGATCTACGCGCTGCAGCGCGGCCGCGCCGTCCAGCAGCCGTCCGCGTTCGCGTTCACCGCGATGCCGGAGAACCTCAGCCACCACCTGCGGCAGTTCACCCGGTGGATGCGCGGGGCGTGGATCCGCTCGTGGTGGCGCTTCAAGTACCTGCCGCTGAAGCACTACGCGTACTGGGGGCACCTGATCGGGTGGATCCAGATGGCGCTGTCGACGGTGATCTTCTCGCTGTTGTTCGTGGTCTGGCCGGTGGCGTCGCAGTCGTTCGATCCGACGCTGCTGCTGATCCCCGTGATCGTCGGCTACGGGCAGTCGCTGCGGTACCTGTCGTTCCGGCGGAGCGACGAGCGGCTGCGGTCGCAGCTGCTGACGTTCGCGCTGGCGCCGGTCGCGGTCCTGTGGGCGTTCTTCGTGCTGCGGGTGGTGCGCTGGTACGCCATCGCGACCTGTCTGCGGACAGGCTGGGGGACGCGGACGGCAGGGGTCGAGGTGGCGCTCGGCGAGAGCTGACGCGACCGGGGCACGCGAGGCCCGCTGGGAGCCGCTCGCGGGAATGGTCCGGCCGGGTCCGCAGTTGCCCCTCGTTGAGTGCCACTGCAGGACGCCACCCAGCGAGGAGAAGCAGCCGTGTCCGAAGGAGCGAGTCCCGTCGAGCCGGAGACCGGGCGAAAGGCCGGGGGCGGCCTGGCCGGTACGGGGGCCGTGCCGGCCCTCGCCGAGCAGATTCCCGGCCGGGTGCGGGGGAGCGCCGAGGGGCCGCTGTCGGTGCTGGACCTGGCGACCGTCGGGGCCGGGTACACGCCGACGCAGGCGCTGCGGGCGTCCACCGAGCTGGCCCGCACCGCCGAGCGCCTCGGGTACCACCGCTACTGGGTGGCCGAGCACCACGGCATGCCGGGGGTGGCCAGCTCCTCCCCCGCCGTGCTGATCGCGCATCTCGCCGCCGCCACGCGCACCATCCGCCTCGGGTCCGGCGGCGTGATGCTGCCCAACCACGCCCCACTCGTCATCGCCGAGCAGTTCGGTACGCTGCACGCCCTGCACCCGGGACGCATCGACCTCGGGCTCGGCCGCGCGCCGGGCACCGATCCGGCCACCGCCCGGGCGCTGCGCCGCGGCGAGGGACTGGAGACGGCGGACGACTTCCCGCTCCAGCTCAGCGAGTTGACGCGGTTCCTGGACGACGACTTCCCGGCCGGCCACCCCTACGAGCGGCTCAAGGCCATCCCGGGCGAGGCGAGCGTCCCGGGCTCCGGGCGGCCGCCGGTCTGGCTGCTGGGGTCGAGCGGGTTCAGCGCCCAGCTCGCCGGACGGCTCGGGCTGCCCTTCGCCTTCGCGCACCACTTCAGCGCCCAGAACACCGTCCCCGCCCTGGAGTTGTACCGGGACTCGTTCCGCCCGTCCGCCGTCCTCGACGCGCCCTACAGCCTGATCGGGGTGGGCACGGTCGCCGCGGACAGCGAGCGGGAGGCGCGCCGGCTCGCGATGTCCGGGGCGCTGTCGATGCTGCGGCTGCGCCGCGGCCGTCCGGGGCTGATCCCCACGCCCGAGGAGGCCGAGGCCCACCCCTACACCGAACTCGAACGGGACTTCGTCGACGCCTGGCTCGCCAACGTCGTCCTCGGCACCAAGGACCAGGTCCGCTCCGGGCTGCAGGAGCTGCGCAAGCGGACGGGCGCGGACGAGCTGATGGTGACCGGGCACGTGCACGGCATCGAGGCGAAGCAGCGGTCCATCGAGCTGATCGCGGAGGCCTGGGGGCTGGTCGACGGGTGACCGGCGTGCCGGAGACGACGCCGCCCGAACCGGCCCCACCGCCCACGCCGCTGCAGGAGGCGGCGGACCCGGTGCTCGGCGCGGCCGGGGTGCGGCTGCTGCTCAAGCGGGACGACCTGCTGCACCCGCCCGTGTCGGGAAGCAAGTGGCGCAAGCTCGGGCCGAATCTGGAGCAGGCGCGCCGACGGGGCCTCGGCACCCTGCTCACCTTCGGCGGCGCCTGGTCCAACCACCTCCGCGCCGCGGCGGCCGCGGGCCGCGAGGCGGGGCTGCGCACGGTCGGCGTGGTGCGCGGGGACGAGCTGCGCGGACGTCCGCTCAATCCGTCGCTCGCCCAAGCCGCCGCCGACGGCATGGAGTTGGAGTTCCTGGACCGCGCGAGCTGGCGGCGGCGCACGGAGCCGGACGTGCTCGGCCCGCTGCTGCGCCGCTACGGGCCGGCCTGGGTGGTGCCCGAGGGCGGCAGCAACGCGCCGGGGGTGCGCGGCTGCGCGACGCTGGGGCGCGAACTGGCGGCCGAACCGGTCGAGGTCGTGTGCTGCTCCGTCGGGACCGGAGGGGTGCTGGCGGGCCTCGCCGCGGGACTCGCCCCGCGCCAACGCGCGCTGGGGATTGCGGCGTTGGCGCACGTGCCACTGGCGGTGGAGACCGAGGAGCTCCAACACCGGGCCTGGGGCGGCCGTCGCGGGAGCTGGCGGATCGAAACGGGCTTCGCCCGCCGCGGTTACGGCCGCACCGACCCCGAACTGCTGTACGCCGTAGACGAGTTCGCCCGCACGAACGGCGTCGTCCTGGACCCGTGCTACGAGGGCAAGGCCCTGCTGGCCGTGCGCGCGCTCGCCGAACAAGGGGAATTCGCCCGAGGGACCACGACTGTGCTGGTCGTGGCCGGATCAGGGACGCCGGGAGTCGAGTGGTCTAGCCCAAGGTCCAGACCAATCCCTTGACGGGACAGGAACATGTCGTCACTCTGGACCCACCGGGGCACCCCCACAGCGCCCCGGGCCGGGACTTCCGGACCCGCACACCCCCCACAACTCCCGCAGGAGTGACCCGTGTTCAAGAAGCTTGCGGTGCTGGCGGGCGCCGGCGCGCTCGCCGCGACCGGCGTGGTCGCCTCGATGGGCGGCTCCGCCCAGGCCGCGTCCACAGCCGCGCTGAGCAGCAACTGGTATGCCGCGGCGCCCTACCTGATGCCGCTGGACAACAACCCGCCGAACCCGACCGACGTCATGGCGGCCACCGGCCTCAAGGCCTTCCAGCTGGCGTTCGTCCTCGCCCCCAACGGCGGCGGGTGCAGCCCGACCTGGGGCGGCACCAGCGCGGTGTCCTCCGACACCGCGGTCGCCGCCACGATCAACTCCATCCGCGCGGCGGGTGGCGACGTGTCCGTCTCCATCGGCGGCTACGGCGGCACCAAGCTCGGCCAGACCTGCGGCACCCCGGCCGCCACCGCCGCCGCCTACCAGCAGGTGATCGACAAGTACGGGCTGCACGCCATGGACTTCGACCTGGAGGAGCCCGAGTACGAGAACACCGCCGCGGTGGCCAACGAGGTCGGCGCCGCCCAGATCCTGCAGCGCAACAACCCCGGCCTGTACATCTCGATCACCACGGCCGGCACCACCTCGGGCACCGGCTGGTTCGGCCAGCAGATGCTCAACCAGGCCAAGTCGGACGGTTTCACGCCGGACAACTTCTCGATCATGCCCTTCGACGGCGGCTTCAGCGGCGCGGCCTCGCAGATCTCCGCGCTCCAGCAGTTCAACACTATCCTGATGAACACCTTCGGCTGGACCTCGGCGCAGGCCTACGCCCACGAGGGCATCTCGATGATGAACGGCCGCAGCGACAGCGGCGAGTACTTCTACCAGTCCGACTTCCAGTCCGTGCTGGACTTCGCGACCAGCCACGGTCTGGCCCGCTACACCAACTGGTCGGTCAACCGCGACCGCCAGTGCACCCCGCCGGACAACAACGGCCAGACCTCCGGCGTCTGCAGCAGCGTGCCGCAGGCGGCCTGGGACTTCACCAAGTACAGCGTGAGGTTCGCCGGGGCCACGCCGCCGGTGAGCAGCAGCCCGACCCCCTCGGCCAGCGCCACCAGCGCCAGCCCGAGCGCGTCGGCCAGCCCGACCGGCGGCACCGGCGGCAGCTGCTCCGGCGTCGCGGCCTGGAGCTCGACCACGGCCTACAACGGCGGTGCGGTGGTCAGCTACAACGGCCACAAGTGGACCGCCAAGTGGTGGACCTACGGCGACATCCCGGGCGGCGCCGCCGGTGTCTGGACGGACAACGGCGCCTGCTGATCCCCCGATCGCACCACCTGCCCCACGAACGCCCCCCCCCCNCCCGGCCGCCCGGCCGGGGGCGTTTCCGCGCGACGCGGGATGCTGCGGCAGGGACGGACCGGCGACGCCCGCGCCCGTCCTGACAGCGCGTCAATCCACCAGACGTCCGACGGGCAACTCGTTCCGGTGCTCGGCCGACCGGCCGGCCACCGGGCCCGGACCGGTCGGCGGAGGCATCCACGTCGGCGGCCCCGACACCGGACGGAACGCCTCGGCGAGCGGAGCGGGACCGCCGACCGGTACGAATCGCCTGCTCAGCCGGACGTTCGCACCGTCTGCCGGTTCACCGCGGGCCACCCGCCCGCCGAAACCGGACCCGCGGATGAACAGCCGCGAACCGATGGGTGTGAAGGCGCTGAGATCCTTATGAACATGCCTATACGCGGATGTGGGCCCGCGCATCGCGTGTAACCATGGCTCGTGACCACTCGCCCTCTGCGGCGGCCCCTGAGCCCCGCGGCCGACGAGCCCGGCCGTACCGTCCAGCAGTCCGCACCACCGCCGCGCACGCTGCCGACCAGGCTCCTCCCCGCCGTCCCCGCCCTGCTCGCACTGCTCATGGGACTGTGGCACCTGACCACGCCGGGCATGTGGCGCGACGAGGCGGCGAGCTTCTCTGCCGCGCAACGCTCCCTCCCCGACCTGTGGACGCTGACCGCGCACGTGGACGCGGTGCACGGCCTCTACTACCTGCTCCTGCACCTGGAGTTCGCGGTCACCGGACCCGGCGTGCTCGCGCTGCGACTCCCCTCGGTGCTCGCCGGGGCAGCCACCGCCGCCCTGCTCACCGCCGTCGCGGCGCGCGTCGGCAACCGGCGCGCGGCCCTGTTCGCAGGCCTGTACTGGGCGGTTCTGCCGCAGGTGAGCCGCTACCTCCAGGAGGGGCGCTCCTACTCGATGGTCTCGCTCGGCGTGACCGCCGCCGCCTGGTTCCTGATCCGGCGTCAATGGGTGCGCTACGCGGTCGCCTTGGCCTTGGCCGTGGCCCTCAACCTGCTGGCCGGGCTCAGCCTCGCCGCCTTCGCCGCCGCGCTGCTGCTCTGGCGCCGCCAGGGCGCCGCCGACGGTCGCGCCCTGCTGCGCGCGGCGGTCGCCTCCGGCGCGGCCCTGCTGGTCGGCGCGGCCCCGGTGCTGTGGCGGGCACACAGCGAGAGCGCCGTGCTCTACTGGATCCCCCGGCCGGACTTCCCCGCCGTCCGCCAGCTGGCCGCCGACATGGCCGGCAGCGGGGCCATGGCGATCCCGGTGCTGCTGCTCCTGGCGTACGGCGCCTGGTCCGCGCTGCGCCGTCGGGAGCGCGAACTGGCGGCCCTGGCGCTGCCCTTGGCGCTGCTGCCGCCGCTGCTGCTGCTCGCCGTGTCCTGGCTGGACAAGCCGATGTACGTCGAGCGCTACATCCTCTACTGCTTCGTCGGCGTCGCCTGGCTGGTGGGGCTGGGGCTGGACGCCGCCGTCCGCAGGCTGCCGTCCCCGGCGGCGCTCGCGGTGGGACTGGTCTTCGTCGTGCTGACCGCCTCCCTGGGCCTCGCCGAGCAGCGCCACATCCGCGGCGAGGACGGCCACGGGGACCCGCTGCAGCGGCTGGCCCGGGTGGTCCGCGACCACGCCCGTCCCGGCGACGCGGTGGTGTTCCTGCCGGACGACCGGCGCTACGCCGAGGAGGCCTACCCGGGCTACTTCCGCGACACCGCGGACGTCCTGCTGGCCGGCGACCCCGCCCGGCTCGGCCAGCTCCACGGCGCCAACGTGCCCGACAGCCGGATCGGGGCGCTGCTCGCCCACTACGACCGGGTCTGGGTGATCTGGGGCCGCCTCAACGAGGCGACCGTGGCCCCCACCAAGGCGAGCCTGGCGGCGATCCGCACCGAGGGGTTCCGGCTCCAGGACCGCTGGAGGATCACGTCCCGTCAGGACGTGATCCTCTATGTCCGCGCCCACCCCTCGCCGGAGCTGCGGGGCTGAGCCGCGCGGGTCCGGCGGGCGCCGGTCAGCGCCAGCTGACCGGGCTGCGGTAGCCGGCGGTGCGCTCCAGACGGCGCCAGCGGACCTGCGGCCGGGCGTGGCGGTGGCCGTGGGCGAACCGCGGCTCGGCGGCGGCCGCCGCGCGGACCATCAGCACGGCCGTGAGCGCGGCCAGCTCCTCGGCGTCCAGCTCGCCCTTGACGATCTGCACCAGGGGCTGAGTCATCGTGAACTCTCCTACGGGAAGGGCGTACTGGCTTACTGGGGCGGGTTGCCGTGCTTGCGCGCCGGCAGGTCCGCGTGCTTGGTGCGGAGCATGTGCAGCGAGCGGATCAGCACCTCGCGGGTCTCGGCGGGGTCGATCACGTCGTCGACCAGGCCGCGCTCGGCCGCGTAGTAGGGGTGCATCAGCTCGTCCTTGTACTCCTTGACCATGCGCGCACGCATCGCGTCGGGGTCGTCGGCGGCGGCGATCTGACGGCGGAAGATGACGTTGGCGGCACCCTCGGCGCCCATCACCGCGATCTCGTTGGTCGGCCAGGCGAAGGCCAGGTCCGCGCCCACGGAGCGCGAGTCCATGACGATGTACGCGCCGCCGTAGGCCTTGCGCAGCACCAGCGAGATGCGCGGCACGGTGGCGTTGCAGTACGCGTACAGCAGCTTGGCGCCGTGCCGGATGATGCCGCCGTGCTCCTGGTCCACGCCGGGCAGGAAGCCCGGCACGTCCAGCAGGGTGATCAGCGGGATGTTGAAGGCGTCGCACATCTGGACGAAGCGCGCGGCCTTCTCGGAGGCGTGGATGTCCAGGACGCCGGCCAGCGCCTGCGGCTGGTTCGCCACGATGCCCACGACCTGGCCGTCGAGCCGGGCCAGGGCCACGATCACGTTGGTCGCCCAGCGCTCGTGGACCTCCATGAACTGGCCGTCGTCGGCGATCTCCTCGATCACCCTGCGCATGTCGTAGGGGCGGTTTCCGTCGGCCGGGACCAGGTCCAGCAGCGACTCGCAGCGGCGGTCGATCGGGTCCTCGGTGGGCTCGACCGGCGGCGTCTCCCGGTTGTTCTGCGGGAGCAGCGAGAGCAGGAAGCGGACCTCCTCCAGGCAGGCGCGCTCGTCGTCGTAGGCGAAGTGCGCGACGCCGGAGACCTCGGCGTGCACGTCGGCGCCGCCCAGCCCGTTCTGCGAGATCTGCTCGCCGGTGACCGCCTTGACGACGTCCGGTCCGGTGATGAACATCTGCGAGGTCTCGCGGACCATGAACACGAAGTCGGTCAGCGCCGGGGAGTACGCCGCGCCGCCCGCGCACGGGCCGAGCATCACGCTGATCTGCGGGATGACGCCGGACGCCTTGGTGTTGCGCTGGAAGATGCCGCCGTAGCCGGCCAGGGCGGTGACGCCCTCCTGGATCCGCGCGCCGGCGCCGTCGTTGAGCGACACCAGCGGGGCACCGGCCGCGATGGCCATGTCCATGATCTTGTGGATCTTCTGCGCGTGGGCCTCGCCCAGCGCGCCGCCGAAGATCCGGAAGTCGTGCGCGTAGACGAAGACGGTCCGGCCGTGGACGGTGCCCCAACCGGTGATGACGCCGTCGGTGTAGGGCTTCTTCTCCTCCAGGCCGAAGCCCTGGGCGCGGTGCCGGCGCAGCGGCTCCACCTCGCTGAAGGAGCCCTCGTCCAGCAGCAGCTCGATCCGCTCACGGGCCGTCAGCTTGCCCTTGGCGTGCTGCGCTTCCGTCGCCTTGACGCTCGGTCCCGCCAGCACCTGCTCGCGGATCGCGTGCAACTCGGCGACGCGACCCCGGGCATCCCCGGCGGAGACGGTGTCCTCATGCAGGACGGTCATCTTGTTCGCACTCCAAAGTCCTCGGCGGAGCAGGCGTTCGTCCCGGTCTGTGGGGGGATTCCGCCTCGCTTATACGACCCTACGAGCCCGATCGGGCCGGAACGGGGGTTGACTCCGTACAAGACCTGAGGCGTTTCGCTGGTGGAGCTGAACAGGAGACAGCAGGGTCCGCGCAGGTGCCGAGGGTGTTGACCGGCATGGTTCGGCCAATGAGTTGTAAAGCTTTCATGCGGTCTTCACAAAGAGTCTCTAGGGTGCCGCCCATGACGACGACTCCCAGCACCAGCCCCAGCGGTCTTCCCCTGCCCCGTCCGCACCAGGACGAGGAGGCCGCCGACCAGGCCGAAGCGGTCGACACCGCCGAGGTCGCGGACGCCGAGGCGCCCGCGGACGAGCAGCGGACCGACGAGGCGAGGACCGCCGAGGCGGAGGCCGACGAGGCCGAGGCCGCGGACGCCGCCGAGGACACGCCCGCGGCCTGGACCCCACGGCCCAATGCCGTCAAGTCCCCCGAGGAGAAGGACCCCGAGGAGCTGACCGACGAGGAGCTGGAGGACCTCGCCTCCGGCGTCGCCGGCGGCCTGTCCAAGGGCGTGCTCGGCGGCGCGGCGGCGATCACCGCCGCCGCGCTCGGCCTCGCCTCGATCACCGGCACCTGGCTCAGCGAGACGATCTACCAGCGTCAGCAGCTGATCGGCTCGATCACCAGCAGTGGCAAGGCCGGCAAGGAGATCATCCAGGCCGAGTACCTCAACGCCTGGCACAAGGTCGCCGAGTTCAACGGCCTGTTCGCCGTCGCGGCCGTCGTCGTCGGCGCCCTGGTGCTGCTGGCCGGCCGCTTCCTCGCGCTGAAGGAGACCCCCAACTGGATCAAGGCCGTCTCCTGGGGCGCCATCGTCCTCGGCGTGATCGGCGGCGTCATCGCCCTGTTCATGTTCAACGACTGGTTCCTGCACACCATCACGGTTCCGGCGTCGACGTCGTCCACGACCGGCTGACGCCGATCTCCTCCAGGAAGCGCTGGTCGTGGCTCACCACGACCAGCGCGCCCCGGTAGTTGGCGAGCGCCGACGCCAACTGCCGGACGCCGGACAGGTCCAGATTGTTCGTCGGCTCGTCGAGCAGCAGCAGCTGCGGCGCGGGCTCGGCCAGCATCAGCGCGGCCAGCGCCGCGCGGAACCGCTCGCCGCCGGAGAGCGTGCCCACGGTCTGCTCCACCCGCGCGCCCCGGAACAGGAACCGGGCCAGCCGGGACCGGATCTGCTGGTCCGTCGCCTGCGGCGCGAAGCGCCGCACATTGGCCAGGATCGACAGCGCGTCGTCGAGGAAGTCCAGCCGCTGCGGCAGGTAGCGCAGCGGGACGGCCACGTCCATCGTCCCCTCCTCGGGTTCCAGCTCGCCCGCGAGCGTGCGCAGCAGCGTCGTCTTGCCGCTGCCGTTGGGGCCTGTCAGGGCCACCCGCTCCGGACCGCGCAGGTCCGCGTCGAAGACCAGGTCCGGCGCGGCGAAGCGGGTGCGCAGCCCGCGCAGGCTCAGCACGGTCCGTCCCTCGGGGACGGCGGTCGCGTCCAGGTCGACGCGGATCACGTCGTCCTCGCGCACCGCGAGCTCCGCCGCCGAGAGCCGCTCCCGGGCCTCGGCGACCTTCTCGCGGTGCTCGGTCTGCAGGCGGCCCGCCGACTGCTCGGCCCGGTTGCGCAGCGCATTGGCCATGATCTTGGGCATGCTGCCCTGCTGCTTGTCCGCGTAGCGGCGCCTGCGGGCCAACTTGACCTGCGTGTCGACCAGTTCCCGCCGCTGCCGCTTGAGGTCGGCCTCGGCCACCCGGACCGTCCGCTCGGCGGCCTCCTGCTCCTGCGCGACCAGCGCCTCGTAGACGCTGAATGGCCCGCCGAAGAGCCGCAGCTGACCGTCCCTCAGCTCGGCGGTGCGGTCCATCCGTTCGAGCAGCTCGCGGTCGTGGCTGACCACGACGAGGGCGCCGCGGAACTCCGCGACCGCTTCGTACAGGCGGCCCCGGGCGGCGGTGTCGAGGTTGTTGCTGGGCTCGTCGAGCAGCAGCACGTCCGGCCGGCGCAGCAGCTGGCCGACCAGGCCCAGCAGCACCGTCTCGCCGCCGGACAGCTCGCCCACCTGGCGGTCGAGGCCGACGGCCGCGAGCCCCACCCGGTCGAGCGCGGCGCGGGCCCGCTCCTCGACGTCCCAGTCCTCACCGACGGCGGCGAAGTTGGCCTCGGTGGCCTCGCCGCGCTCGATCGCGTGGAGGGCCCTTCGGGTGACGTCGATCCCCAGCGCGGCGTCGACCGGGGTGCCGGCCGCCAGGACCAGGTCCTGCGGCAGGTAGCCGACCCGCCCGCGTACGGTCACGGTCCCCGCCTCGGGCACCCGGACCCCGGCGAGGAGCTGCAGGAGGGTGGACTTGCCACTGCCGTTCGCCCCGATGAGCCCGGTCCGCCCGGGCCCGAGGGAGAGGTCGAGCCCGTGGAACAGGCGCTGCCCGCCCGGCCAGGAGTAGCCGAGGCCGACGGCGGAGAGGGAGACGGAGGGGGAAGAGGAAGGATGCATGAGGCGACTCCGTTGCGGTGCCTTGAGGATGAAGAGGGCAGCGGAGTGGAGCCATGCGAAGCGTGTGCGCGCGTGCCTGCCGCGAGAGCGCCGGAGCGGAACCGCCGGGCCGAGGGCCCTTAGCCGAGGCGTCGAGCAACGAAGACGCGGCACAGCGGGGTCGCTGCGCTTCGCGATGTCTCCGAGGCTCAGACGAGCAACGGCGTCTCCTGACGTGCGGGAACAGATGCGCCTACGACGGTAGGGCGCCAAGCCCCCGCGAAGCAAAGCCTTTTCCGCCCGCCTGTGCGCGGGCGGGGGGC
>NZ_JBHSQJ010000014.1:24981-37730 GCF_042658505.1 Streptacidiphilus monticola
CCCCGCTCGATCGACGACCGCGCGTCGGGGCCCGCCCACCGGCCTTGGCAGTCGGGCGCACCGACGGCTGTCCCGTGACCACCGCAGGGTGCGCAGCCCAAGGCGCGAGCGCGGGCTGCGCACCCTGCCGGTGCCGGGCCCACGGGTCGTGGAGGGCCCCAGGCGTGGCGCAGGCGGGGCCGTGTGCTCGATCGGGGGAATCCGACCGACCCCTCGTCGTGTCAGCGGGCCGCCGGTGTCCGACCACGGTAGGGGTGCTGGCATGCGAATCACGAAGCTGTTCCGGGGCGCCCTGGTGCCTGCCGCGCTGCTCGGGGTCCTCGGGCTCGGCCCGCTCCCGGCCGTCGCCGGGACCGTCCCGCAGGAGGGGCGGGAGTACGTCCGGCTGGCGACGCCCGTCGCAGGCGCCGCGCCGCGCGAGGTGGTCGAGGTGTTCTGGTACAACTGCCGGCACTCCCAGCAGCTCGAGCAGCCCCTCGACGACTGGGCCGCCCGGCAGCACCCGCCGGTGACGGTCCGTCGGATCCCGGCCGCGTGGCCGGACCGGCCGGACATGATGGGCTACGCCCGCCTCTACTACACCCTCGACGCGCTCGGCGTCGCCCAGCGCTACGCGCTGCCCGTCTTCCACGCCGTGCGCGACGAACAGCAGGACCTGTCCACCGAGCCGGCCGTGCTCCGCTGGGCGCGCAGCGCGGGCCTCGACCCCGCGAAGGTGCAGCAGGCCTACGAGTCCGCGGAGGTCCAGCAGGAGACCGAGGACGCACCTGCGCTGCGCGACCGGTACCAGGTGGACGAGATGCCCACCGTCGTCGTCGGCGGCGCCTTCCGCACCTCGCCCTTCGAGTCGGGCGGCGTCCCGCAGACCGTGGACGTGCTCGACTACCTCTACCAGCAGGCAGGTTGAGCCCGCGGGCCCCGTCAGCCGTACTCGGCCAGCCGGGGCCGGGCGCCCAGCCCGACCAGCACGAGCACGGGCAGCAGCACCGCCGCCGGGAGCACGGTCCAGCCGGACAGGTCCGCTCCCGCCGCGTCCGCATGGGCGGTGAAGGCCGCGCCGCGCTCCGCGGCCAGGCGCTGCAGGGTCACCGCCAGGTCGTAGCAGGCGAAGGCGGTCTGGCCCCGGCTGACGCCGGTCAGCTGGCGGCTGGCCGCCACCGGGTCGCCGGAGAGGGTGATCTGACGCAGCGTCCGGTCGGCGGACCGGTAGGCGTCCAGGCGGACGCCTACCGGTCCTGCCGCCGCCGGATCCTCCCCGGCGAGCCGGCCGACCGTGGCCGTGGCCGCCGCGAACTGGGGAGCCAGCAGGGCGCGGTAGGCGGGGTCGACCACCCAGCGGCTCTGCACCGCCTCCGCGTCCGCCGCGGCCACCCGGGCCTGGGCGAGCCGGGCGGCGGGGGTGTAGCCCTGGTCCACCGCCGCGCTGATCTCCCCGGCCGCCCCGGACAGGGCCAGCGACCCCGCCAGGACGAAGGCCAGCACCGCCGCGGTGGCCGCGAGCAGCGCCGGGTTGACCACGCGCCGGTAGCGCGCCGTCAGGTCACGCTGCCACCAGAGCAGTTGCGCCAGCGTCACGCCTCCGACGAGGAGCAGCAGGACCAGCGCCCGGACGGCGGCCCCGTGGGCCGCGTCGCGGTCCCGGGCCACCTGGGCGTCGGCATCGTCGAGCAGGGCCCGGACCCGCGGCAGCAGGTCGTGCCGGAGCAGCGCGTCGGCCACGCTGTAGGCGGTGAGCGCGCGCGGCTCGGGACTGCCCGCGAGGGGCGCCGTGGTGGCGGCGTCGCGCGCGTAGTCCTGGACCCCGCCGTCCTCCTCGTAGCGGTCCAGGGCGAGGTTGAGCCCGCGCACGGCGTCCGGGCCGGCGAGGCCGGCCAGCGCGGCCAGGTCGTCGGCAAGCCGGCGCTGGTCCGCCTGCGCGGTCAGCGCGGCGAGCACGCCGTCGTCCACCAGTTGCGGCTGCCGGGCGGCGGTCGCCGGCTGCGGCGGCAGGTCGTAGCCGTAGACGAGGGCGTTGGCGTGCTGCGCGTCGAGATCGGCCAACTGCACGTACAGGTCGGCGGCGAGGGCGGCGCGAGGCTCGGACACGGCGGTGAGCCGGTGCAGCGCGGCCCGGCTCCGGTCGAAGGACGCCCAGGAGACCGCGAGCAGCGCGACGGTCAGCAGCAGTGCCAGGCCGGCCTGGATCCGCAGCCGGCGGACCGGACCGAGCCGCGTCCCCGTGGGACGCCTCCCCCTTGTGGCTCTCACCCCGACGACGCTAGGAACCCTGCGCGCCCGGCATCTGACGCCCGGTCGGCCGGCAGGTGAACACGCTGTCACGGCCTTTAGGAGAAGCACCGGAGTCGGATGAGAACCTGTGATCCCGGACACGGGGGGCCGGTTTCCGGTGTGATCATTGCAGGCGCTAGCGTTGGGATGCTTGAACGGATCAAGCACCGCGGACACAGGAAGATCGGTAGGGGCAGGCGATGAGCCAACTGGTGGCGCTGTTCGCGGGCTCCTGGTTCTTCCTGCTGACCCTGCTCGCGGTGGCGTCCGACGCGTTCCTGCCGTTCGTGCCGAGCGGCACGATGGTCATCGCCGCGACGCTCGAGGCCGAGGACACCCACACGCCCCTGCTGCTGCTCGGCGCGGGCGTGGCCGCGGCGTCCTTCGCCGGAGACCTGCTCCTGCTGCGCGTCGCCCGGCGCGGGCGGGCGTGGACCCGCCGACTGCTGGCCCGCAAGGCGGGCACGGCGGCGGCGACGGAGTCGATCCTCGACTCGGTGCGGACCCGCCGGGCCCGGACCGTGGTGATCGCCCGCTTCGTCCCCGGCGGCCGCACGATCCTCGACCTGGCGGTCGGCACGGCCCAGCAGCCGCCCCGGCGGTTCCTGCGCTGGAGCGCGGTGAGCGCGACGGTGTGGGCGGTGTACATCGTCGGGCTCGGGTACCTGAACGAGCATGCCTTCAACACGAATTGGCTGAGCTTCGCGATCTCCTGCGCGGCGACGACAGCCGTCAGCGCGATCATCGCCCAGGTGATCCGCCGCCGCCGCAAGGCGGCCGCTGTCGCAGCCCCCTGAACCCGCGGGGGCGCGAGACCGGAGACACGTGCGGCTCCGCCGCGGGGGCGCGAGACCGGCCCACCACCCGGGGAGGTCCGTCTCGCAGCTGAGGTCGAACCTCCGTGGCTGCTGTGTTGCCCACGCCCACGCGGCGGAGCCGCACGTGTCTGCAGTCTCACGCCCCTACGGGTGCAACTGACTGTCGGCGAGCAGAAGATCGGCGATGTGCTTGGCCGGGGCTTCGGTCAAGAGGATCGTGTAGTGGTTGGTGTCCGGCACGACCTCCACCGGCAGACGGGTGGTGTCCACCCCCGCGAGGGCCAGCCGGGGCGGGTCCAACAGGGGCTGCCCCTCGTTCATCAGACCCCGCTCCGCCAGCAGCAGCCGCCCCCGCACCGGGAGTCGGTGCACCGCCGCCAGTACCTCCGCCGCGAACAGCCCCACCCCGTCCGCGCGGATCGCGTCCGGAACGCACGAGGACCGGAGCCGGGGCTCCTCCCCCACCAGGTCCCGCTGGACGTAGGTCTCCAAGTCCGCCGACCACCACGGCCCCAGGGCCGGGTGGGCCTGCCAGAAGGCGCGGTACGCGTCCGCGTTCTCGAAGGTCATCGCGAGGCGCGTCATCGCCGGGCCGATCACGGCGGTCAGCAGGTCGTCCGGGGACAGGTGGGTCGGCGCCGGGAAGCCGACACCGCCGTCGATCAGCAGCACCGACTCCGCCAGCTGCGGATGCACGGCCAGGGTCCGGGCCGCGACGAACGCGCCCATCGAGTGGCCGGTCAGCCGGACCGGGGCCAGCGCCAACTCCTGTGCCACCGCCGCCACATCGGCCACGTGTTGCTCGATCCCGTACGGCCCCGGCAGTCCGGCGCTGCCGGCCCGGCCGCGCAGGTCCGGAGCCAGGAGCGTCGCCCGGCCCGCCAACGCGCGGGCGACCGGGAGCCAGGCCAGCGCGTTCGCGGTGATCCCGTGGAGGGCCAGCACCACCGGGGCGCCGGGGTCCGACGCCGCCCACCGCAGGACCGTCAACTGCCCGCCTGCCACCGGGATCCTGAGCTCCTCGGGCGTCTCCGCCGTCTGCCGCCCGTCGTCCAGCCCGCTCACGCCTGACCCCTCCTCAGCCTCAGCCTCACCCCGGCCACCCCGCCCGGCAGGGCGTAGACCGCGGCCACGAACAACGCCCCCAGCAGGACCAGGGGTTGGGACAGCGGCACCCGCAGCACGGACGGCAGGTGCGCGATCGTACCCGCGCCCGCGAGGTCCGCCAGCCGGTGCTGCGCCCAGGTGTAGAGCACTCCGCCGATCAACGGGCCCCAGCGGGTGCCCGAGCCGCCCAGAACCACCATCACCAGCAGCGACAGTGTGAAGTCCGACGTAGTGGTCCCCGGCGTGGAGCCGCCCGTCAGCAGCAGGTGGACCACCCCGCCCAGCGCGGCCAGCGCGCCCGCGAGCACGAAGGCGAGCAGCTTGAAGCCGTACGGCCGCAGCCCCAGTACCTCCACCCGCAGTTCGTTCTCCTTGATGCCCTCCCACACCCGTCCCGCCGGGGAGCGCACCGCCCACTGGACGACGACCACCGTCAGCACCAGGTAGCCCAGTGCCACCCAGTAGAGGTTTGCCGTGTGCTGGATGCCGACCAGCGACCCGGGCAACGCGCCTGCCGCGCGGCCCTCCTCACCGCCCGTCAGGCCCCCCGGGTCGCGGGTGACCAGGATCGAGCCCGCCTGGGCGAAGGCCAGCGTCACCATGGAGAAGGCGATGCCGCCCACCCGCAGGCTGACCGAGCCGAGCAGCGCGGCCAGCAGCGTACCGAAGACCAGGCCGAGCAGCGCGGAGGTCCAGAAGCCCAGCCCCCACTCCTGCATGATCAGGTTGGTCGCGTAGCTCCCGGCCGCGAAGTAGAGCGCGTGGCCGAAGGAGAGCAGGCCGGTGCGGCCGAGCAGCAAGTCGTACCCGGTGGCCAGGGCGCCGAACAGCAGGCACAGCGCCAGCAGTTGCAGGCTGCCCGGGCTGCCGATCGGGCCGTCCAGCAGTCCCGGCAGCGGCAGCGCGCTGTAGGGCAGCACGGCCAGCACCGCGACGACCGCCAGGGGCCAGAAGGATCTCAGACGCCCGATGTGCCTCATGCCGGCCTCCCCGACAGCCATCGGCCCTGCGGCCGGACCAGCAGCAGCACCGCGAGCAGCACGACGACCGACAGGTCGCCCAGTCCGGCGCTGGTGTAGTAGTTGGCGAACTGCTGCAGCACCCCGACGGCGACCGAAGCCACGGCGGCACCGGTCACCGAGCCCATGCCGCCCATGACCACCACGACGAAGGCGAAGATCAGCAGCGAGGAGCCCTGCCCCGGGTCCACCGAGCCGAAGTACAGCCCGGCCAGCGCGCCCGCGAGCGCGGCAGCCGCGCCGCCGATCGCGAAGACCAGCGTGAACGCCCGGCGCACGTCGATGCCGAGCGCGGTCACCATGGCCCGGTCCTCGACACCGGCCCGGACCACGAGCCCGTGCCGGGTCCGGCCCAGGAACAGCCGCAGGGCGGCGAGCACCGCCACCGCCGCGCCGATCAGCACGAAGCGGTTGACCGGGATCTCCGCGCCCAGCAGCCCGACCGTCCCGGCCAGTGCCCTCGGGCCGGGGAACGGACGGGCGTCCGATCCCCACACCGCGGACAGCAGCGCTGGGACGGCCAGGCCCACGCCGACCGTCGCCAGCACCTGCGCCCGCGGCCTGCGGTACAGCGGGCGGATCACGCCCAGCTCCAGCAGCACGGCGGCGGCCGTGCCGACCGCGGTCCCGAAGACCACCGCCGGGACGAAGCCGAAGCCGTGGGTGGCGCCCCACCAGGCCCCGTACGCGCCGACCGAGAGCAGTGCGCCGTGGGCGAAGTTGAGCACGTCCATCAGGCCGAAGATGAGTGACAGCCCGGAGGCCACCAGGAAGTACAGCGCGCCGAGCCCGAGCCCGGTCAGCGTCAGCAGCACGACGGTCGCCATCAGGGCCGTCCCTCCGTTCTGGTTCCCACGCCGAGCAGCGCCCGGGCCGCCTCCGCGTCCGACAGCAGGTCCTCGGCGCTGCCGCCGCGCACCGTGCGGCCGTCGGCGACCACGACGCAGTGCGTCGCCAACCGCCGTACCAGCGCCAGGTTCTGCTCGACCAACAGCACCGGCACCGCCTCCGCCGCCCGCTCCAGTGCGACGGCCACCTCGGTGACGATGCGCGGCGCGAGGCCCTTGGTCGGCTCGTCGGCGATCAGCAGCCGGTTGGCGTTGAGCAGGGTGCGGGCGATGGCCACCATCTGCTGCTGGCCCCCGGACAGCGTCCCGGCCTGCTGCCGCGCCCGCTGCTTCAGCTCCGGGAAGAGCTCGAAGACCAGGTCGTAGGCGGGATCTGACGACCTCTCCGCCAGCCGCAGGTTCTCGGCGACGCTCAGCCCGGCGAACACGCCCCGGTCCTCGGGGACGTAGCCGATGCCGCGCTGCACCAGCCGGTGCGTGGGCAGGCCGGTCGTCTCCTCCCCGGCCAGCCTGACGCTGCCGCTGCGCGGCACCAGGCCGAGGACGCCGCGCACGGTCGTCGTCTTGCCCGCGCCGTTGCGCCCGAGCAGCGCGGTGACGCCTCCGGCCGCGACGTCGAGGTCGACGCCGTGCAGGATGTGCCGGCCCTCGATGACGACCCGCAGGTCGCGGACCTCCAGCACGTTCACAGCGCCTCCCCGAGGTAGGCCTCCTGGACCACCGCGTCCGCCATGACCGCCTCGGGGGTGTCCAGCGCCAGCAGGGTGCCGTGGTGCAGCACGGCGACCCGGTCGGCCAGACCCAGCAGCACGTCCATGTGGTGCTCGACCATCAGCACCGTGCGGCCCTCCTCCCGGTGCAGGGTGCGGATCAGTTCGACCAGCGGCGGCACCTCGTCGGCGCTGACGCCGGCCATCGGCTCGTCCAGCAGCATCACCCGGGGCTCGCCCACCAGCAGCAGCGCGAGCTCCAACTTCCGCTTCTCGCCGTGGGACAGGGCCCCGGCGAGGGTGTCCGCGCGATGGGTGAGGTGGGTGCGCTCCAGGGTCCGGGCGACCTGCTCGGAGTAGCGCCCGGCGCGCCGCCACAGCCGGTAGGAGCCGCCCTGGGCGGCCTGCGCGGCGAGGCGGACGTGCTCGGCGACGGTCAGCGCGGGCCACAGGCTGGACGTCTGGAAGGTCCGCCCGAGCCCGCGCCGGGCGGGGGCCGCGGGCGGAAGGTCCGTCAGGTCCCGTCCGTCCAGGGCGATCCGGCCCCGGGTCACCGGGAGGAGTCCGCTGATCAGGTTGAACAGCGAGGTCTTCCCGGCGCCGTTGGGGCCGATGAAGGCGAGGAACTCGCCCTCGTGCGCCTCCAGGCCGATCCCGTCGAGGATCACGGCCCCGCCCACCGACCAGCCCACGTCGGTGAGTTGCAGGACGGCAGGCGCCACGCCGGTCACTTCTTGACCGGCGGCGCGACCTGGTCCGCCGTCAGGGTCGCGGTCAGCTTCGGGGCGAGAGCGCTGCCGGTGCCGGTCAACTGGGCCTGGAACATGGGCTGGAGCAGGGCGTGGTCGCCGGAGCGGATGGTCTCCTGGCCCTTGGGACCCGCGAAGCTCCAGCCGTCCAGCGCCTTGACCATGGCGTCGGCGTCGTCGGTGCTCGCCTCGACCGCGTGCACCACCATCAGCGCGGCGGTGAAGCCGTCCGGGGAGAACAGGTCGGGGGTGCCGCCCTCCTTCTTGATGCCGTCGAGCATCGCGGTCTCCACCGGGTTGCCGCCGCCCGCGCCCGGGAAGTAGTGCGCGAGGAAGTCGACCTTGCTGCCCGCCGCGCCGAAGACCGGGTACGAGGCGGTGCCGGCCAGGCCGGTGACGACCTTGGTACTGCCCAGCACGCCCTGCTGGTCCAGCGCGGTCCACAGCGCGGTGGCGGTGGCCCCGGCCCAGGCGACGTAGACCAGGTCCGGCTTCGCGGCCTTCACCTGCTGCGCGAACGGCGTCAGGTCGGTGGCGCTCGGCGGCGCGAGGACCGAACTGACGGTCGCGCCCTTGGCCCCGAGCACCTCCTTGACGGCGGCGACGTTCGCCTGCCCGAAGGCGCTGTTCTGCGCGAGGACCAGGACCTTCTTGCCCTTCGGGTCCCCGACGAAGGACCCGGCGGTGGCGATGTCCTGGTAACTCTCGCGTCCGCTGCGGAAGGTGTACGCGTTGATCCCGGTGAGCGCGTCGGTCGCGGCCGGGCCCGCGATGTAGAGCACCTTGTTCTGCGCGGCGAGCGGGGCGAGTTGGAGCCCCACACCGGAGTCCACGGTGCCGGCCAGGATCTTGTACCCCTTGCCGATCAGCGACTTGGCGTCGGACACGGCGGTGGCCGGGTCCCCGGTGTCGTCCTGCTCCGTGATGTCGAGGCTGTGGCCGTTGACCTTGCCCGTGCCGTGGGTGGCGTAGTCGATCCCGGCGCGGAAGCCCTCGATGTACTGCTTGCCGTAGGCGGCGAGCAGGCCCGTCTTCGAGTAGAGGACCCCCACCTTGACGGCGGCGGCCGACCCGCCGCCCCCGCCGCTCGCCGTCCCTGCCGTCCCCGCGGAGGCGCAGGCCGACAGGGTCAGTGCGGCAGCCGCCGCGAGCGTTCCGAGGACGGTTCTGGACGAGGGCGTGCGAGGCTGGCTGCGCATGGGGGCTCCCGGGTCACGTCGCTGTGTGGTTCCCCGGAACGGTAGGAGCGCACGCCCCCCTCTCCCATGTGCCCAACCACCCCATCAGGCCCGCCACTTATGTGCACCAGCACCATGCAGTCCCCTCAGGGGCGCGAGGAACTGCGCCTCCCGGGCAGGGTGCAACTAGCTGGAGAGCTCCCAGGTGATCGGCTTCGTGCCGAACCGCTCCAGCGCAGTGTTGATCTGGGAGAACGGCTTCGTCCCCAGGAAGTGACGGGCGGACAGGGGCGACGGGTGGCCGCTCTGCACGACGACATGACGGCTCGTGTCGATCAGGTGCAGCTTCTTCTTCGCGTAGCCGCCCCACAGCACGAACACCACCGGCTCCTCCTTCGCGTTCACCGCCCGGATGACCGCGTCGGTGAACCGCTCCCAGCCGCGGCCCGCGTGCGAGCCGGCCTCGTGGGCGCGGACCGTCAGCACCGCGTTGAGCAGCAGCACACCCTGGTCCGCCCACTCCACCAGGTGGCCGTGAGCGGGGGGCTCGATCCCCAGGTCGGAGCGGAGCTCCTTGTAGATGTTCCGCAGCGACGGCGGCACCTTCACGCCGCGCCGCACCGAGAAGCACATGCCGTGCGCCTGGTTGTCGTCGTGGTACGGGTCCTGCCCGAGCAGCAGCACCCGCACGTCCTCCAGCGGGGTGTGCTCGAGCGCGGCGAAGACCTCGCCCTGCGGCGGGAAGACCTGGCCCGTCGCCCGCTCCGCGGCGACGAACGCCGCCAGCTGCTGGAAGTACTCCTGCTCCACCTCCCCGGCGAGCGCACCCCGCCAGGACTCGGGCAGCACGAACTCCCCGGTCACGGTGGCAGTTTCCGACATCAGTACCTCCAGCGCAGCAATACCGTCCGACCCGGGGAACGCTATCGTCCGCCGCTGACAACCAGCCGCTCGACCGCGTCGCCGACGCCGTCGAGGACCCAGTCCAGCCCCTGCTCGAACATGTCCGCGGGTCCGAGCGCGTCGTCCACCTCGTGGACGAAGCGGGCCAGCAGCGGGTGCCGGCCCTGGGCGAGCACCTGCATCAGGTAGGGGCCGACGGTGGCCCGGTACTCGTCCTCGGTCTGCCCGGTGCGCCGGGCCACCTCGGCCTCGGCGATCTCGCTGACGACCGCGCCGCGGACGTAGGAGACCACGGTGCCGCTGAGCGCGGACATCTGCTCGATCGTCAGCCCGAGTCCGTCCAGGGTGGCGAGCAGCCGCTCGGTGTTCCGCAGGACGTTGGGGCCGAGCGGCGGGCGGGTCGCGGTGATCTGCACCGCCCAGGGGTGACGCAGCATCACCTGCCGGTACCGCAGGGCCAGCGCGCGCAGCCGGAACCGCCAGCCGAGCGCCGGGTCGTCGGGAGTGGTCAGCGCCTCGCCCATGACCTGGTCGGTCATCAGATCGAGCAGGTCGTCCTTGGTCTCGACGTAGCGGTACAGCGACATGGTGCCGACACCCAGTTCGGAGGCGACGCGGCGCATGGACACGGCGTCCACGCCCTCGGTGTCCGCCAGGGCCACCGCGGACTCGACGATCCGGTCCACGGACAGGGAGGGCTGCGGCCCGCGCCCGCCCCCACGGGTCTGCCGTGCCCACACCGGGGTGCGCGCCGCACGTTCCATGCGTACATGGTACGCAGCGCTCCCCTGCGTTCCCGGTTCCCCGGTCAGCCCCGCACGCCGGTCAGGTGGGCGTAGACGACGACGTTCCCCCGGTACTGCTGCGTGCTCGCGTCGAAGGCGCCGCCGCAGGTGATCAGGCGCAACTGCGCGTCCGCCGCCGGACCGTAGACCGCTGCCGAGGGGAAGGCCGCCTTGCTGTAGGAGGCGGTCCGGTCCACGGTGAACACCGCCGTGCGCCCGTCCACCCGGCTGACCTCGACCGCTGCCCCGCGCTTGAGCGCGGACAGGCCCCAGAAGACCGCCGGGCCGGTCCGGGTGTCCACGTGGCCGAGCAGTACCGCCGTCCCGCGCTCCCCCGGGGTGGCCGAGTCCCGCAGCCAGGCCGCCGTCTTCGGCAGGGTGAACGGCGGCAGCTCCGGCGCGCCCCTGGTGTCCAGGCCCAGGCCGAGCAGCGGCGCGTCCACCCGGAGCGAGGGGATCACCAGTTGCAGCGGGGTGGACCGCGGCAGCGGCGCGACCGCGCCGGCCGGGGCGGCGTCCTGGGAGAGCCGGGGCCGGTGCTGGGCCGGGTGCGACGGTGCCAGGCCCAGCCCCGCGACGACGAGCAGCCCCCCGGACAGCACGGCGAGCAGCAGCCGCAGCCGGCGCCGCGGCTGACGCTCAGTCATGGGCCCACCGCCGCCAGGCCAGGACGCCGGCGCCGAGCAGCGAGGCGATGGTCAGCCCCACGGCTCCGTAGCCCAAGGGCCCCGTGCCCGGCCGGGCGGCGGCCCAGCCGCCGCCGGTGTCCGGGGCGCTCAACTCCCCGACGTTGAGCGAGCCCCGGGCCACCACCGTGCCCTGGCAGTACTCCACCACCGCGTACGGGCCCGGCAGCGCCGAGGGGCTGACGAGCGCCTGCCCGTACAGCCCGCCGTCCGCGGCCAGCGACAGCTCGACGGGTGCGCCGAACGCCGCCGAGCGGACGGTGCCTCGCACCGTCCCGCCGCAGTCGGCCACGCTGTGCAGGTCCACCGTCCCGCCGGGCCGGGCCAGCCCCGGCTCGACGGCGAGGGCGCCGGTGTCCACGCCGACCACCACGGGGGCGGCGGGCTCCGTGTCCGCGTGTGCCGACGGCGCAGCCCCGAGCAGCGCCACGGCTACGCAGAGCACAGCGCCCGCTCGCCACCTGGCCATCGTGTCTCCTCCGACGATTCATCCCTTCATCGGAGAAATATGACGGAGTGTCACGGCGCAAACGATCACCTGCGGCCCGGGGCACGTAAGTCCACCCTTTCGGCGGTACCCGGGTCACCCGGACGCCCGCCTTCCGCCATGTGGCACAGTCGGCGCGGCGGGGCCGCCGCTGGCTAGGCTGTGCCCCGGATCACCCCGCGACGGCAGGAGAAACGGCCCCATGGCAGAGCGCAAGCCCATCGAGTCCTGGCTCACCGACATGGACGGCGTGCTGATCCACGAGGGGGTGCCGATCCCGGGCGCCGACGCGTTCATCAAGCGGCTGCGCGAGTCCGGCAAGCCCTTCCTGGTGCTCACCAACAACTCCATCTACACCGCCCGCGACCTGCACGCCCGGCTGCTGCGGATGGGCCTGGAGGTCCCCGAGGAGAACATCTGGACGTCGGCCCTGGCCACGGCCAAGTTCCTCGACGACCAGCGCCCGGGCGGCACCGCCTACGTCGTCGGCGAGGCGGGGCTGACCACCGCCCTGCACGCGGTCGGCTACGTCCTGACCGACTCGCAGCCCGACTTCGTCGTCCTCGGCGAGACCCGGACGTACTCCTTCGAGGCGATGACCAAGGCCGTCCGCCTGATCAACGAGGGCGCGCGCTTCATCTGCACCAACCCGGACGCGACCGGCCCCAGCCTGGAGGGCGTCCTCCCGGCCACCGGCTCGGTGGCCGCGCTGATCACCGCGGCCACCGGCAAGAAGCCGTACTTCGTCGGGAAGCCCAACCCGCTGATGATGCGGGCGGGCCTGAACCAGATCGGGGCCCACTCGGAGACCAGCGCCATGATCGGCGACCGGATGGACACCGACGTCCTCGCCGGCCTGGAGGCGGGGATGACCACCTACCTGGTCCGCACCGGCCTCACCTCCGACGCCGACATCGACCGGTACCCGTACCGCCCGTCCCGGGTCGTCGACTCCATCGCGGACCTCGTCGACCGGATCTGACGCACCCTCAGCCGAGCAGCAGCGCGGGCAGCTCCGCCACCGAGGCCAGCACCGTGTCCGCGCCGTCGGCCCGCAGCCGTTCCGCGTCGTGCGCGCCCGTCAGGACGCCCACGACCCGGCCGGCCCCGGCCCGGACGCCGCACTGCATGTCGTAGCCGGTGTCGCCGACGACGGCCAGCTCGCGCACGTCGTCGGGGGGGCCGGGCCGC
>NZ_JBHSQJ010000014.1:37735-75799 GCF_042658505.1 Streptacidiphilus monticola
TCCGCAGCAGCGCCGCCAGCGCCAGGTCGGGGTGGGGACGCCCGCGGCCGGCGTCCGAGGGAGCGAGGGCCAGGTCCGGCAGGTCCTCCCAGCCGAGCGCGGCGAGGATGCGCTGCTGGGTGGCCTTGGCGAAGCCGGTCGTGAGCACGACCGCCACGCCCTTCTCCCGCAGCGTGGCGATCGCCTCCGCCGCGCCGGGGATCGGCCGGCACCGGCCCTCCCCCACGAGTCGGTCGTACGCCGCCTCGAAGGCGCGGTTGGCCCGCTGGGCCGACTCCTCGTCACCGAACAGGCGGCGGAAGACGGAGATCTTGCTCTCGCCCATCGTCGCCCGCACGTCGGCCAGCATGGCCGCGTGGCGCTCGCTCGCCGGGTCCACGCCCAGCTGCGCCGCCGCGGCCTCGAAGGCGCTCTCCACCAGGCCGCCGTCGGACACCGTCGTCCCGGCCATGTCCAGCACCACGAGCTTGACGGCGCGGGTGGGTTGAGTCCCCATCAGAGTCCTGCCTCCTCGATCGTCTTCTCCGCCATCGCGGGCGACCCGGTCATGCCGCGCCCGCCCGGTCCCGTCACCAGCCACACACCCTCGCGGACCCGCTCCCGGTGCAGGACGGCCCCGGGGTCCAGGCACTGCGCGTACACCCCGGCCCAGCGGCGCCGCACCGTGACCGGCCGGCCCAGCAACTCCTCGACCAGGGCCTGGAGATAGGCGTAGGGCTCGTCCACCGTGTCGAAGGCGAAGGGCTGGTCGTACTCGTGCGTGTCGCCGATCGTCAGCGAGCCGTCGCCGCGCTGCACGAGCAGCAGCTGCATCCGGTGCGCGGACGCGGTCTCGTGCTGCGGCTGCGCCGCGTTGAGCGCGTCCAGGGCCGGGCCCTGGTAGGCCGGGTAGTACCGGAAGCTGTCGCCGTCCGCGACCGAGGTGGGCAGGTGCTCGCCGATCGGATCGGTCTGCATCATCTGCAGCCGCACCCGGCGCACCGGCAGGCGCGGCGCCAACTCCCGTACCAGGCCGCCCAGCCAGGCCCCGGTGCAGAGGAAGACGACGTCCCCCACGTGCGCCTCGCCGTGGTCGTCCCGGACGGCGTTCTCCCCGACGACCTCCCGCACCTCGCGACCGGTGAGCAGGGTGTACCGCCCGGACGCCGTCAGGTGCGCCTGCAGCGCGCGCTGGGCACCCCGCGGGTCCACCTGCGCGTCGTGCGGCGACCACAGCGCGCCGAGCAGCGGACCGCGCAGGAGCGGGTTCGCCTTGCGCGTTCCGGCCTCGTCCAGTAGCTCCCAGCCCCGGACGGCGGCGTCCGGCCGCGCGACGGCCTCGGCGGCGACGGCCCACTCGGCCTCGGTCCGCACGACGGTGAGCGAGCCACTGGCCCGGAACCCGAGCCCCGGCACCTCGGCGGCGATCTCACCCCACAGCTGACGTGCCCTCAGCGCGGTGTCCAGGTCCGGCCCCACGGACCGCCCGCCCACCCACACCAGCCCGAAGTTCCGGACGGAGGCGCCCCGCGCCTCCGGCTCCCGCTCCAGATGCACGACTTCGTGCCCGCGCCGGACGGCATGCCAGGCATGCATGGTTCCGAGCGCCCCTGCTCCTACGACGATGACCTTCACGCCCTCGACCTTCGATCGCCGGGGTGTCAGGACGACGCCCCTCCGGTGAACCCACCATGAACGACCAACGGCATTTGGCCTAGACCCGTTATCTTTTCGTTACACTCCCCTCCGGGTGCGCTCGGATCTACGCGACCGGCCCACCACCCGCGGGGGTCCGTCCGTGATTGCAGGCCGAACCTCCCCGAGTGGTGTGCTGCTCGCGATGGGGGCACCTCCCGCCCGAAGGGCGGGGGATGCTCGGGCCGCTCAGGGGCTCAGCGCCGTCGTGAAGCTGAAGCGGTCGCTCGGATCTATACGCGACCGGCCCACCACCCGCGGGGGTCCGTCCGTGATTGCAGGCCGAACCTCCCCGAGTGGTGTGCTGCTCGCGATGGGGGCACCTCCCGCCCGAAGGGCGGGGGATGCTCGGGCCGCTCAGGGGCTCAGCGCCGTCGTGAAGCTGAAGCGGTCGCCGCGGTACAGCGTCCGCACCCGTTCGAAGGGGACCTGGGCGTGGTCCCAACTCCTGCGGTGCAGCAGCAACATGGGCAACGCCGGCGGTGTCCCGACGAGCAGCGCCTCCCGCGGCGTGGCCAGCACGGTCTCGATCCGCTCCTCGCCGCCGCCGGAGGCGATCCCGCCCACCTCCCGCGCGTACGCGTAGAAGGACCCCTCGGGGTCGAAGTCCTCCGCGAGCCGGGGCAGGCGGGCCACCGGCACGTACGTGCTCTCCAGGCCCACCCGCTCCTCGTCGGCGAGCAGTACGCGCTCCATGTGCCAGACGCCGTCGCCGACTTCGATGGCCAGCTCCTCCGCCACGCCCGGTGAGGCGGCGAAGCGGTCCAGTCCGATCAGCCGGCGGCCGGGGGTGAGGCCCTGGCGGCGCACGCCCTCCGTGTAGCTGGCCAGCGACAGCGGCTGCACCAGCTTGGGGCCGGCCACCACCGTGCCCCGGCCCTGGCGCCGCAGCCGGCCCTCCAGCAGCAGCTCCCGCAGGGCCAGCCGCAGCGTCTCCCGGGCCACGCCGTACCGCTCGGCCAGGTCGCGCTCGGTGGGGATGACCGCCCCCTCGCCCAACTCGTCAAGCAGCTCCAGGAGTTGGGTCTTCGCCAGGTAGTAGCGGGGCATCCGGCCGTGCTCCGGCACCCCCGCGCGGACGGGCTCGCCCAGGGCCCGCTGCATCATCCGGCCGCCGTGCCCGCCGCGTAGGCGTCGATCTCGGCCAGGAGCTTCGCCTTGCCGCCGTCCTCCAGGAACGAGGACCGCACCGCCTGCCGGGCCAGCTCCGCGACGCCGGACTCGTCCAGGTCCAGCAGCTGCGCCGCAACTTCGTACTCGCGGTTGAGCGTGGTGCCGAACATCGGCGGGTCGTCAGAGTTGACCGTCACCGTCAGTCCCGCGTCGACCATCCGACGGATCGGGTGCTCCTCGATCCGCTCGACCACCCGCGTCGCGATGTTGGAGGTCGGGCAGACCTCCAGGGCGATCCCGTGTTCGCCCAGGTACTCCACCAGCGCCGGGTCCTTGACCGACTGGGTGCCGTGGCCGATGCGCTCCGCGCCCAGCACGCGGATCGCGTCCCAGACCGTCTGCGGGCCGGTGCTCTCCCCGGCGTGGGGGACGCTGTGCAGTCCGGCCGCCCGCGCCCGGTCGAAGTAGGGCTGGAACTGCGGGCGCGGCACGCCGATCTCCGGGCCGCCGAGGCCGAAGCTGACCAGGCCGTCCGGGCGCAGGTCCAGCGCCAGGCGCTCGGTGACCTCCGCCGACTCCAGGCCCGCTTCCCCGGGGATATCGAAGCACCAGCGCAGCACCACGCCGAGGTCGCGCTCGGCGGCGACCCGGGCGTCCTCGATGGCCTCCATGAAGGCCTCGCCCGGGATACCGCGGCGCACCGAGCTGTAGGGGGTGACCGTCAGCTCCGCGTAACGGATGTTCTGCGCGGCCATGTCCTCGGCCACGCCGTAGGTGAGCGCGCGCACGTCCGTGGCGTCGCGGATCAGGTCCACCACGGACAGGTAGACGTCGATGAAGTGCGCGAAGTCGGTGAACTCGAAGTACCGGGCCAGCTCTGCCGGATCGGCCGGCACCGCCGTCTGTCCCTCGTGGCGCGCGGCCAGTCCGGCGACGACCGCCGGCGAGGCCGATCCGACGTGGTGGACGTGCAGTTCCGCCTTGGGCAGTCCCGCGATGAAGCCCGACAGGTCCGACACGGTGGCACTCTCTCCTTCGTTCTCCCCCACGGTCCCTCAAAGCCTCTCACGGCTCATGGGGTAGGTTCGGTGCGACGTTCTGTCAGACCACGGACGAAGCAGTGCCACGGGGAGGGATCGTTCCGGATGGCCGACTTTTACCGCGTCGAACTCGACGTGCTGCACCGGATGGCGCAGGCGCTGACCCAGGCGGGCGAGCAGATGGAGACCGCGCTCAAGCAGATGGGCGCCGCCCGTGACGGGCAGATCGGGACGCCCGAACTCGACCGCGCCGTCCACGACTTCCAGGGCACCTGGGCCTACGGGCTGGGCCAGCTCAAGGAGGGCCTGCACAACACCTCGGAGGGTGTGCAGACCGCGTTCGACGCCTACCACCAGCTGGAGCAGGGGCTGTCGGACAACCTGAACCAGGTGCGCACCGGCGTCCTCGACCCGCTGGGGAGGTCGCTGTGAGCGCCCCAACGGCCGAGACGGGACTGGTCGACTACCCGCACCTGGGCTTCAACCCGGTGCCGGGCCGTCCCGACGACGTCTCCGCCGTCAACGCGACGCTGCAGCAGGCCACCGCCACCCTCAAGGAGGCGGGCGGGCTGCTCACCCAGGTCGAGCAGTCCGGCAGCGAGATCTGGCAGGGCGCGGCCGGGGACGCCTTCCGCTCGCACGTGGACCAGGAGTTGACGAAACGTCTCTCCACCGCGCAGACCTCGCTCGAGGACGCACTGAACATCCTCCAGGGCTGGTACAGCACCCTGGTCTCGCACCGCACTTCCGCCGCGCAGCTGGACACCGAGGCGGCCGAGGCGCAGCAGTCGCAGCAGCAGGCGCAGATCCAGCTGGAGCAGGCGCAGGCCAACCCTGACCTGCAGCTGGCGGGGCGTCACTTCGACACCGACGCCGAGCTGCAGAGCGCCCAGAACCGGCTGGACGCCGCCGTCCAGGGTGTCGACACCGCCAGCAGCGCGCTGAACGACGCCAACGGCCGGCTCGAGTCGATCATGCGGCGCGCGCGTGAACTCCAGTCCGAGCACGAGGCGGTGGCCCGCCGCGCCGCCCAGGCCATCGAGCACGCGGCCCATGACCTGGCCCCGCACAAGCCCGGTCTGTTCAGCCGGATGTGGAACGACATCAAGTCCGCGGCGAAGGCGGTGGGCGACTGGGTGAAGAACCACCTGGACGCCATCCACTCGGTGCTCTCCACCATCTCGGCCGTGGCCGGCCTGCTGGCACTGATCACGCCGCCCCCGATCGACGTCATCGCGGGCGCGGTCGCCTTGGTAGCGGGCGCGGGCGCGCTCGCGGTGGACGCCGCCAACCCCAAGTTCCGGCACGGCATCAGTGAGCTGCTGCACGGCCACTTCAACAAGGAGTCGCTGGGCGCGGCGATGACGGGCGTGGGCGACGTGCTCTCGGTCGTGCCGGGCGTCGGCGCGCTGGGCAAGACCGGCGTGGCCGCGGTGAAGGGCCTGCGTGCGGGCGAGGAGGCGGCCTCGGTCGGCATGCGCGCCTACGACGCCGCCAAGCTGGCCGTCAAGGACGGCGGCTTCATGGCCAAGCAGCTCGCCAAGAACCCCAACATGCAGAAGCTGGTCACCACGCTGAACCTGCCCAGCCTGGCGCCCAAGGTCGGCGCCGGGGCCGTGGACGCCATGCAGTGGGGCGCCGGGGTGGTCTGGAAGACCAAGGGCGCGCTCAGCCACGTCTACAAGGACGTCAAGGAGGCCACCTCGTGAGCCGCATCGCCGACCTGCTCGCCGCCCCCACCGAGGAGCCGGGCGAGGCCGTCCCGCTGTGGACGGTCGTCCCCGACGGCTACGCGGCCCTGCCCCTGCACGACATCGAGCCGACGCTGGACCTCGCCTACGGCCTGATCACCGAGCTGGCCCCCGCCGAACTCCAGCCCAGCGTGGCGCCGGTGCTGGGCTCCCTCCTCCAGCTGCTGACGGACCTGTCCCAGCGCAACGCCGCCTACTGCGGCCTGGGCCGCCATGTCTCGGCCGCGGACGGCGAGTTGCTCACCTCCACGCTGGTCCTGTCCGCCCACCGGACCGGAGGCCAGGGCGACCCGCGCAAGCTGCTCGGCGAGTTCGTCGAACGGATGGCCGGGGACGACTGGGAGGGCGAGGTCGACATCGCCGACGTCAACGGCCGCTGGATCCTCTTCCGCGAGGCCGTGCTCGACCTGCCCGCACCGCAGCTGCCCGGCGCCCCCGAGCAGCCCGAGGACGCGACGGCCCCGGTCGCCCTGATCGAGGCACTGGTGCCGAACGACGACGGCAGCGTGCTGGCCGCGATCGAACTGGCCACCCCCTTCCTCGCCCACACCGGCGAGTTCGGCCCCATGGTCGCCGCCCTCGCGATCGACCTCTCCTTCGAGGAGCCCGCCGCACCGGCCCCGGCCAGCAGCATCACCGCGGCACTCGGCTGAGAGGATCGGGGCATGGTCGAAGAAGAGCGGGAACGGGCCTCGATGTTCCGGGGCAGCGAGAAGTTCCAGGCCTGGCTGCGGGCCGAGCGGGAGCAGGCGGCCGAGTTGCTGCTGGGCCGGTTCCCCTGGCAGGAGTACCCGTACAAGCGCGGCAAGTGGCGCCGGGACACCATCCAGTGGCCCTTCTGGAGCGAGTGGAAGCAGACCGCACAGAGCCTGCTGCTGCTCGACCCCGCGACGGGACGGGGACTGGGCGAACTGTGGGACGTCGAACCGCCGTCCTGGCTCGGTGAGCACGGCACCAGCGGCCGCATCCAGGTCGCCGGCGACCCGCGCCTCTTCGCGCTGGTCTCGCTGACCGACCGGCCCGACCGGGCCCATCTGGCCATCCACCGGCGCTACTTCACGGAGAACCCGGTCCAGCTCTTCCACCGCCTGGTGGGCGGCGATCTCTCGCTCAAGCCGTACTACGACGCGGACGTGGAGCCGGTCCGCTACGGCGGCTCCCTCTGGCTGGCCGACCGCCCGCAGGAGCCCACCCGTGCCGACGGCTACCACTGGCACCGGTGGGACTCCGACGACCCGGTCAGCTACAACCGCGACAACGGGAGCATCTGGGCGCGCTACCGCCGCGAGACGAAGAACCGTCCGTCCTGACCCGCCGTCAGACCACGGCGGTCAGCGTGTGGATGAGCACGCCCGCGATCGCGCCGACCACCGTGCCGTTGATGCGGATGAACTGGAGGTCGCGGCCGACGTTCGCCTCGATCTTGCGGGAGGCGTCCGCCGCGTCCCAGCTCGCCACGGTGTCGGTGATCAGCGAGGTGATCTCGCCGCGGTAGGTGTCGATGACGTGCTCGGCGGCGTCCTGCAGCCAGCCGTCCAGCTTGGCCTGCAGCCTGGCGTCACGGGCCAGCCGCGCACCGAAGTTGGCGACGCCGTCGCGGATGCGGCGGCGCAGCTGGCTGTCCTCGTCGTCGGCGGCCGCCAGGATCATGCCGCGGACCGCGTTCCACGCCGAGGCGATCAGGTCCTGCACCTCGGGCCGCGCCAGCAGCTGGGCCTTGGCGCGGTCGATGCGCGCGATCGTCGCCGCGTCGGACTGCAGCTCCTGCGCGAAGTCGGCCAGGAAGCTGTCCACCGCGCCGCGCGCGGGGTGCTCGGGGTCGTCGCGCACATGGGTGACGAAGCGCAGCAGCTCCTTGTAGCCCTGGACGCCCACCTGACGGTCGATGAACTTCGGCGTCCAGCCGGGGGCTTCGGAGCTGATCGTGGAGATCACCTGCTCGCGCCGCTCCACCAGCCAGTCGTGTGCCCGGTTCACCAGCAGGTCCACCACGCCCTTGTGGCCGCCCTCGGCCACGATCCGCTCCAGCAGCGCGCCGACCGGCTGGGCGACCGGCTGCGCCTGCGCGCGGCGGGTGACCGCCTCACCGACGACGGCCTGGACGTCCTCGTCGCGCAGCACCGCCAGCGCGCCGCGGAGGGCTGCGGCGGCCTCCCGGGTCACCCGCTCCGCACTGCCGGGCGCGGAGAGCCACTCGCCGAGCCGCCGGGCCGCGCCGAGCGCGCCGAGCCGGGCCCGGACCACCTCCACGGACAGGAAGTTCTCGCCGACGAAGTGGCCGAGGCTGCGGCCGAACTGGTCCTTCTTGGTCGGGAGGATCGCGGTGTGCGGGATCGGCAGCCCCAGCGGACGCTTGAACAGCGCGGTGACGGCGAACCAGTCCGCCAGCCCGCCGACCATGCCGGCCTCCGCCGCCGCCTGGACGTAGCCGGCCCAGGAGCCGGCATGCGAGCGGACGGCCCAGGTGCTCAGCACGTAGAGCACGGTCGCCCCCACCAGGAAGCCGGTGGCGACCAGCTTCATCCGCCGCACCCCGCGCTGTTTCGCCTCGTCGGCGGCGGTGTAGCGCATGGCGGGCGACAGGGCTGCCGTATCGTCCGTACTCGGTTCCACTGTGTCCACGGTGTCCACGCTCCCAGTCTTATCAGTCCTACTGCACTACCGGACGATCACCGAGAGGCGGAACAGCAGGCGTGTCCACGTCCTCCACTCCCCCGGCCACGGGGGGCCTGTCCCAGTACGCGGAGCACTTCGTCGAGCCCGAGGGCTATCTGGACTTCCCCCGCTTCGGGCCGCCGTCCGCGGACGTCGTCGAGTTCACCCACCGGCTGCTGGGGCACGCCGCGCACGCCGGGCCGGACACCGTGGACCGGCTGATGGACCAGGAACTGAGGGCCCGTCAGGCAGCCGCGCGGCTGATCGGCCTCGACCCGGCGCGGGCCGCCACGCTCGACCACGTCATCCTGCTGCCCAACGCCAGCCTGGGTCTGTTCCACGCGGCACTCGGCCTGCCGGACGGTCTGGTGCTGGTCCCCGAACGGGAGTTCCCGGCCAACCTCTACCCCTGGGAGCGCAGCGCCGCGCTCGGGCGGGCACGCGCCGTGCCGCTGCGCCCGGACCCCGAGGGCAGGATCACCCCCGACCTGGTCCGCGCCGCGCTGACCCCGGAGGTGGTGGCGCTGTCCGTCTCGGCGGTGGACTACCGCACCGGCTTCCGCGCCGATCTCGCCGCGCTGCGGGAGGTGCTGGGCCCGGACCGGCTGCTGGTGGTGGACGCGATCCAGGGCATGGGCGTCACCGAGAACGCCTGGACGGCCGCGGACGTGGTGGTGACGGGCGGTCAGAAGTGGCTGCGGGCCGGGTGGTCCACGGGTTTCCTGTACGCGTCGGCCGAGGCGCTGGAGCGGCTGGAGCCGGTGCTGACCGGCTGGACCGGCGTCCAGGACGCCGGCCTCTTCGACGGAGCCGTCCATCCGGCGGCGGAGGGCGCGCAGCGCTTCTCCGTCACCAACCTCAGCCCGGTGACGGCCGGAGCCTTCGCGGAGGCACTGGAACTGGTGCTCCGGGCGGGCGTGCCCCGCATCGCCGCGCACATCGCCCAGCGGACGGCGGAGATCGCCGACACCGTGCGCGCGGCGGGCGGCGTCGTCCTCTCCCCCGAGGCGCCGCACGAGCGGGCGGGCATCGTCGCCTTCGCGATGCCGGGCCTCGATCCGGCCGCCGTGACGGCCTCGCTGCGCGACCACGGCCTCACGTTGACGGCCCGCCCGGACCAGTTCCGCGCGAGCGCCCACGCCTCGACGACCCTGGCCACCGTGGACCGCCTGCTGGCGGCGCTGACGGCCGCCCGGTGAGCCGTCGGCACCGCCCGTGCCCCCAACGCACCCCGACGCCGCCCGTGCCGCCGCGTCACGCCCGGGTACGGGGACGCTGGATTCGGGCGCCACGGCACCGCGCCGCTCCCCGCGGTCCCCGGTCCCTCCGGTGCGGATCACCGGCTGAGACCCGTCTTCCCGCGGCACGGGAAGGCAACTAGGCTCGCCACGATCTACCGCCACAGACCGACAGAAGTCCACAGAAGCCACCGCGCAGCCGCCGCCCAGGAGTGCCCCGCATGGATCGTCGCCCGACGCCGCCCGCGCCCGCCGTCAGCCACGACCCCACCATGCGGACGTGGCTGCTGCGCACGCCGAACTCGGCCTACGCCCTGCGCATCGACCCCGACGGCACACCCCGGCACGTCCACTGGGGCGGCCCGCTGACGCTCCCTCAGGTCGCGGCGCTGCCCGTCGCCGCCGTTCCGTCCCGCACGGGGTTCGAGGGCCGCTCCCCCTTCACCGGCGAGGAACTGCCCGTGGACGGCGCGGACCGCTACGGCGTCCCCTCGCTCCAGGTCCGCTTCGCCGACGGCACCCGCGCGCTGGAGTGGGCGGTGGCCGAACCCGCGGCCGAGCAGCCGGAACCCGGCACGCTGCTGCTCCACTTCACCGACCCGCACTACCCCTTCCGGATCACCCTCGGCTACCGGGTCCACCCGGACACCGACGCCGTCGAGCGCTGGACCGAGCTGCGCAACGACAGCGCCACCGAAGCCGTCACCGTCCTCCGCGCCGACTCCGGGGCCTGGTCGCTGCCCGCTCGCGAGAGCTACCGGATGACGCATGCCGCCGGCCTCTGGGCCGCCGAGACGCAGCTGCAGCGGCACGAGGTCCCCGTCGGCGAGACCGTGCTCGGCAGCCGCACCGGGGCCACCGGGCACCGGGCGCAGCCCTGGGTGCTGCTCGACGCCGGCGACGCCACCGAGACGGCGGGCCAGGTGTGGTCCACCGCCCTGGCCTGGAGCGGAAGTTGGCGGCTGACCGTGCAGCGCGGCGCGGAGGGCGGTGTCGGCGTGACCGCCGGAACGGGGCAGGACGGCGCGGCCGTGCTCACCCTGCAGCCCGGCGAGCGCCACACCACCCCCTCCGTCCTCGGGCTCTACTCCGCCGAGGGCTTCGGCGGCGCGTCCCGGG
This sequence comes from Streptacidiphilus monticola, assembly GCF_042658505.1. Taxonomy (NCBI): domain Bacteria; kingdom Bacillati; phylum Actinomycetota; class Actinomycetes; order Kitasatosporales; family Streptomycetaceae; genus Streptacidiphilus; species Streptacidiphilus monticola. The sequence goes on from NZ_JBHSQJ010000014.1 coordinate 48,326, forward strand.
CCTGGCACCGGCACATCCGCGCCCACGTGCTGCCGCACCCCGACGAGACCCGGCCCGTCCTCTACAACTCGTGGGAGGCCACCTACTTCGACGTCACCGAGGACGGGCAGCGCCGACTGGCCGCGCTGGCGGCCTCGGTGGGCGTCGAGCTGTTCGTCATGGACGACGGCTGGTTCGGCTCGCGCCGCGACGACCGCTCGGGGCTGGGCGACTGGACGCCCTTCCCGGGCGCGTTCCCCGACGGCCTGCAGCCGCTCGTGGACGAGGTGCACCGGCTGGGCATGAAGTTCGGTCTCTGGGTGGAGCCGGAGATGGTCAACCCGGACAGCGACCTCTACCGGACCCACCCCGACTGGGTGCTGCACTTCCCGCACCGCCGCCGCACCGAGCTGCGCAACCAGCTGGTGCTCAACTTCGCCCGGCCCGACGTCGTGGACTGGGCCTACGGGTGGCTGACCCGGCTAGTCGCCCGGCACGGCATCGACTACCTCAAGTGGGACTTCAACCGCCCGTTCAGCGAGGCCGGTTGGCCGGACGCGCCGCACGGCGACCAGGACCGGCTGCTGCTCGGCCACGTCCGCGGCTACCACTCGGTCCTCGACCGGCTGCGCGCCGACCACCCGCAGCTGCGCGTCGAGGCGTGCAGCGGGGGCGGCGGCCGGGTGGACCTCGCGGTGCTGGCCCGCACGGACCAGGCCTGGATCTCCGACAACACGGACGCCTCGGACCGGCTGACGATCCAGCACGGCTACAGCCACCTGTACCCGGCCCGGACCATGGCGGCCTGGGTCACCGACGTGCCCAACCACCAGACCGGCCGCAGCGTTCCGCTGCGCTTCCGCTTCCACAGCGCGATGGCGGGCGTCCTGGCCTTGGGCGGCCGGCTGACCGACTGGAGCCCCGAGGAGCTCAAGGAGGCCGCCGAACTCGTCGCCGAGTACAAGTCGTTCCGCCACGTCGTCCAGCACGGCGAGCTGCACCGGCTGCGCCCGCCGCGCCTGGACGGGCTGACGGCGGTCCAGTACGTCACGCCCGGCGGCGCGGAGGCGGTCGTCCTCGGCTGGCGCCGGCAGGCGCCGTTCGGCCTGCCCACGCCGCCGCTGCCGCTGCGCGGGCTGTACCGCGACGCCGACTACCGCGACGCCCGCACCGGGGAGGTGCGTCCGGGCGCGGTGCTGCTGGAGCACGGCCTGGACCTGCCGCTCCCGTGGGGCGACTGGTCCTCGGCCGTGGTCCATCTGGTGCGGGTCTGACTCCGCGTCAGCGGGTGGTCAGCCCTGGAAGGGGGCGAGGCAGAGGGTGTAGTCCGAGCCGCCCTCGCTCTCGGAGTAGGTCTCCTCGGCGGCGCTCGGGCAGGCCTTCTGGTTGTCGTAGCCGTCGACCTTGGCCAGCACCTTGTAGGTGTCCGGGCCGCAGGCGGTCTTCTTCACATCGGGGTTGTCCGTCGTGCCCTGGTTGACCACGCAGTCGCCCGCCTTGGCGTACTGCGGGCTGGAGGCGCTCGCCGCCGCCGAGAGGGCGATGGCCGCGATGAGGACGACCAGCGCCGCGATCGGGATGAGGAAGCCGAGGGCCGCCGGACGGCGCAGCAGCGGCTGGCCCGGGTCCATCTGCTGGCCGGGCTGGCCGGGCGCGGGGGCCGGCAACTTCTTGATCTTGTTGTAGGCGAAGAGGTTCCGCAGCAGGATGAAGGGCGTGATGATGGCGGAGCCGTAGCCCCACCAGCCCTGCCACAGCGTGTCCGCCGTGAGCCGGCGGACGCTGGCGATGCCGCAGGTGCGGCAGAAGGGGCCGCGCAGGTGGCGCCACTGCATGATGACGATCATGCCGCGGTGCGCCCGCACGGTGGTGTCCACCGCCGGATAGGCGCCGCAGAAGCGGCAGTTGACACCGTTGGGCTCCGGCGGCGCGCCCGCGAACTGCGGCTGCTGCTGGAACTGCGGGTACTGCGGGGGGAACTGGTCCTGCGGCGCGGGCGGCGGGGGCGGGACCGGCTGCCCCCAGCCGGCGCCCTGCGGGGGCGCCTGCGGGGGCAGCGGGGCCTGCGGGGCCTTCGCGAACGCGTTGTCCGCGACCGGCTGTCCGTAGGGCTGGGGTTGGGCGTAGGGCTGGGGCTGGCCGTACGGCTGGGGCTGCGGCTGGGCATAGGGATTACCCGGGGCCGGCTGGGCGTACGGGTTCCCGGACACCGGCTGGGGCACCGGCTGCGGCGCCTGCGGCGGGTACGGGGCGGCGTACGGATTGTTCGGCGGGGAGGACATCTGGGACACCTTGGGTCTAGGCAGGGTCAACCACTCGAAACTGACGGTGCATCATCAGTTCGAGGACCCCAGGACCCTACCGGTTCGCGCCCGCTCCGTGCCGGGCCTCCCCGTACATGCGGGCGATCACCTCCTCGATGTCGGGTTCCCGCACCGACAGGTCCAGCAGTTCGTGCCGTCCGGCCAGCATGGCGACCAGCGGGGCGGCGCTCTCCCCGGCCGGGAAGGACAGCCACTGCCGGGTGCCCTCGACCCGGACGGTGCGCGCGCCGGGCAGGTCCAGGGCCGGGGCGGGACGGGCCAGGTCGACGACCAGAGTCCGTTCGCTGCGCCCGAGTTCGTGCAGTCCGGCGAGGCCGCCGTCGTAGACCACCCGGCCGTGGTCGATCACCATGACCCGGGAGCAGAGCCGCTCGATGTCGGTCAGGTCGTGGGTGGTCAGCAGTACGGTGGTGCCCCGCTCGGCGTTGATCTCGGCGAGGAACGCGCGGACCCGGTTCTTGCTGACCACGTCGAGGCCGATCGTCGGCTCGTCCAGGTAGAGCACCTCCGGGTCGTGCAGCAGCGCGGCGGCGATGTCCCCGCGCATCCGCTGCCCCAGCGAGAGTTGGCGCACGGGCGTGTCCAACAGCGGTGCCAGTTCCAGCAGTTCGACGCAGTGGTCGAGGTTGGCCCGGTAACGCCGGTCCGGGATGCGGTAGATGCGACGGGCCAGCTCGTAGGAGTCGCGCAGCGGAAGGTCCCACCAGAGCGTGGTGCGCTGGCCGAACACCACGCCCATCCGCTGGGCCAGCCTCACCCGTTCCCGGGTCGGATCGGCCCCCGCCACCCGCAGCCGCCCGGAGCTGGGCACGAGGATGCCGGTGAGCATCTTGATGGTGGTGGACTTCCCGGCCCCGTTCGGCCCGATGTAGCCGACGACCTCCCCGGCGTCCACGGAGAAGGTGAGCCCCTCGACGGCGTGCACGGTCGTCCGCTCGCGGCGCAGGCGCCCGCTGCGGCGGCGCACGCTGAAGGACTTGGTGACGTTCTCGACCTCGATCAGCATGGCGGTACTCCTCAACTTCCGGTGCTGCGGTAGGAGCGGATGCCGGCCCGCCAGGCGAGTCCGGCCGCGGCGGCGCAGAGCAGCGCCGCCAGGGGCGAGGCGAACCGGAGCCAGCCGGGCACCCCGACCGGATCGGGCACGCCGAGCACGTAGAGCGCGGGCAGCCAGTTGACGAAGGCCAGCGGCACCCCGTAGACGGTGCCGAGGACAAGGTCGCGGGCGAAGACGGTGGGCGGGTACTGCAGCAGGGTGGCGCCGCCGTAGGTCAGGGAGTTCTGCACCTCGGCGGCGTCGGCGGCGACGAACTGGAAGGCCGCTCCCGCCACGAAGACCGAGCCGAAGATGACCGTCCCGCACAGCAGCATCCCGGCCAGCACCAGCACCCGGCCCGGCGTCCAGTCCAGGTGCAGCCGGAGCAGCGCCCAGACCAGCACCAGTCCCGACTGGGTGACCCGCCCGAGCCGGCGCAGCGCGAAGCGGTCGGCGGCGACCTGCACGAAGGCGGAGACTGGCCGGACCAGGACGGTGTCGACGGAGCCCTCGCGCACCCGCTGCCCGAGCTGGTCCATCGATCCGATCAGCAGGTCGGCCAGGCCCAGGGTGACCCCGGAGGTCCCGTAGAGGAAGGCGACCTGCGGCATGGTCCAGCCGCCGAGCAGGTGCGTGTGCCCGAACATGATCACGATGACGACGAAGTCCATGAAGGACGCGAGCGCGTTCCCGGTGAAGGTGATCCAGAACGCGGTCGGGTACGCCATGGCGGACCGGATCCACATCCGCACGATCAGGGCGTAGGCCCCCAGCGGGTGCGGCCGCCGCGGTGACAGGGCGTCAGCCACCTTGCAGCACCACCTTCCTGGTGGCCCGGGCCTGCACCAGCCGGCCCAGGGCGAGGACGAGGACGGCCCAGCCGAGCTGGGTGCCGAGCGCGGCCGCGAGTCCGGCCGCGTCGTAGCGCTGCAGCAGGACGTCGGCGGGCACCTGGAACACGGCGATCCACGGCAGTGCGTGGGCGAGCGTCTGCAGGGCCGGCGGGAAGAGCGCGACCGGGAGGAAGAAGCCGGAGAAGAAGGCGCAGCACAGGGTGTACACCATCTGCACCCCGCGCACGTCTACGATCCAGAAGCCGGTGAGCGCGACCAGGTAGCGCAGCGCGAAGCTGACGATCGCGGCGAGCAGCACGGACAGCGCGAAGGCCGCCCAGCCGAGCGCGGTCTGCGCGGGCGTGCCCTGCGGCAGCCGCAGCGGGAAGAGCAGCCCGCCGACCAGCAGCGGGAGGACGCCGTTGGCCAGCGCCTGGTAGCCGAAGCGGCCCAGGTCGCTGCCGAGCCACCAGGCCTGCAGGTCCGCCGGGCGGTAGAGGTCGACGGCGACGTCCCCGGAGTGGATCCGCGCCTCCAGGTCCTCCAGGGAGCCGGAGCCGTAGATGGAGACCGCGGCGAGCAGCGACTGCCCGATCCAGGCGTAGGTGAGGGCCTCGGACAGGGTGTAGCCGCCCAGGTGCGGGCGGACGTGCCAGAGGGCGAGGTAGGTGTAGGCGATGATCAGGCCGAAGACGCTGTTGGTGAAGACGCGGGCGAAGGTCGCCACGCGGTAGGTGGCGTAGCGGCGGAAGCTTCCGCGCGCCACGGCCAGGTAGAGCCTCAATGCAGCCTCCCGTCCATCCGATGTCGACAAATCGACAGGGCTGGGCGGCGTTCCGCGCGGTCGCGCGGGAACGCCGAAATGGCCCCGTCCGCCAGCACCCGGGGGGTGCGCGGAGGGGCTTGCCTCTGCCGTATGCGGTTGTGTGTCCAGTTGTGCTCGCAGCGTATCGGTCCACTGCGGCGTCTGTCACAACCATGCGACAGAGGGAGTCCTCACAGGCCCGTGGTTCGTCTTTTCTCATGACGTTCGGGCAAGGTGGGACACGAATGCCTGAAACGGGCGTTTAACGATCTTTACTCGCATAATGGCGGCAGCTGAAGCCGTCCGGACCTGGAGCAGTGCAGCACATGGGCAAGGCAGACACCGGCGACCCCATGGAGCACACCCCACTGGAGGCCGAGGACCGCATGGACGGCAGCAGCCGCGCACGCCGCCAGGCCCGCAAGGCGGAGCGCCGCGCCCGCCGCCGCGCGCTGCCCTGGTACCGCAGGATCATCCCCACCTGGCGGATGGCCCTCGGCGGCCTGCTCACCGTGGTCCTCGTCGGCATCGCCGCCTTCGTCGGCCTCTACCTGGCGGCCAGCGTCCCCAACCCCAACGCCCAGGCGGCGGCGCAGTCGGACGTCTACTACTACGCGGACGGCAGGACCGAGATCGGGCAGACCGGGGACGTCAACCGGATCTCCGTGCCGATCGACCAGATCTCGATCAACATGCAGCACGCGGCGGTCTCCGCCGAGGACCGCACCTTCTACAGCAACCGCGGCGTCAGCGTCACCGGCATGCTCCGCGCGGCCTGGGACACCGTCAAGGGCCAGGGCCTGCAGGGCGGTTCGACCATCACGCAGCAGTACGTGAAGAACTACTACCTCTCCCAGGAGCAGACGATCACCCGCAAGGTGAACGAGTTCTTCATCTCGCTCAAGGTCGACCAGACCCAGAGCAAGAACGACATCATGGCCGGCTACCTGAACACCAGCTACTTCGGCCGCAACGCGTACGGCATCCAGGCCGCAGCCCAGGCCTACTTCGGGGTCAGCGCCTCGCAGTTGACGGTCGCGCAGAGCGCCTACCTCGCCTCGCTGCTGCAGGCGCCCAGTGCCTACTCCTCCTCCAGCGGGCAGGCCGCCCTCAAGGCGCGCTGGAACTACACCATGGACGGCATGGTCAAGCTCGGCTTCGTCGACCAGGCGACCCGCGACCGGACCGCCTTCCCCACGGCCAAGGCCAACTGGTCCACTCCCGGCCTCAGCGGCCAGGCCGGCTACCTCATCGACATCGCCCGCAGCTACCTGCTGGACAACAAGATCATGACCGACGACCAGCTCGCCGCCGGCGGCTGGAAGATCGTCACCACCTTCGACAACAGCGACCAGAAGGCCCTGGCCGCCTCCGTGAAGAAGGTCTTCGCTGAGAATCTGCCGAACAGCAAGAAGGCCGCCTGGGTCCGGGCCGGCGCCGCCTCGATCGACCCGACCACCGGCAAGCTCGTCGCCGCCTACGGCGGACCCGACTACGCCAAGCAGCAGTACAACGACGCCACCCGCACCGACATCCCGGTCGGCTCGACCTTCAAGGCCTTCGACCTCGCCGCGGGCCTGGAGAACAACGCCACCACCCAGGACGGGCGGCCGATCACCCCGAACACCTACTACGACGGCACCAGCGGCCGCCAGGTCGAGGGCCTGCCCAACGGCGTCGCGGCGTTCAGCCCCGACAACGAGGACAACGTCGACTACGGCCAGGTGACGCTGCGGTACGCCATGCAGAAGTCGATCAACTCGGTCTACGCCCAGGAGGCCGCCGACGCGGGCCTGGACAACGTCCGCAGGATCGCCATCGCCGCCGGACTCCCCGCCGACACCCCGGACATGAGCGCGGCGAACGCCGCCCTCTCCCTCGGCGTGGCCACCCCGAGCCCGCTCGAGATGGCCGGCGCCTACGGCACCTTCGCCAACCACGGCCAGCACATCGGCACCTGGTCGGTGGCCTCGGTGACCCGCGGCGACGAGCACATCGCGATGCCGCAGCACAAGGCCGTCCAGGCGATGAGCCGCAACACCGCCGACGCGGTCACCTCCGTCCTCAAGGGAGTCGTCTCCCCCAACGGCACCGGCTACGTCGCCCTCGGCCTCGGCCGTCCGGCCGCCGGCAAGACCGGCACCACGGACGACAACGTCTCCGCGTGGTTCACCGGCTACACGCCCCAACTGGTCACGTCCGTGGGCCTGTTCGCGGAGAACCCGACCAGCCACAAGCACGAGAGCCTGGGCGTCTCGGCCGGGCTCACCCGCGTCAACGGCGGCTCGTTCCCCGCGCAGATCTGGACCGACTACATGACGGACGCGCTCAGCGGCCAGCCGGTGAAGTCCTTCGACCTGCAGTACAGCAGCTCGTGGAGCGCGCCCACGTCCTCGCCGAGCGCGAGCAGCAGCGCGAGCGCGACCCCCAGCACCGCCCCGAGCACCACCGCGCCGTCCCCGACCGCGACGCCCTCCCCCACGGCGACGCCGTCGCAGACGCCCACCCCCAGCACCAGCCCCACCCAGACGGCCGCGCCGAGTCCCACCCCCACCCGCACGAAGCGCCCGACCCCCACGCTGACCCCGCAGTCCACCAACAGCCCGTAGTTGCAGCCCCCTTGGGGGCGCGAGGAACTGCGCGAGGAACACACCACCCGGGGAGGTCCGACCCCGTTGAACGGGCCGGACCTCCCCGGGTGGTGTGTTCCTCGCGCCCCCGGCGGGGGCCTCAGAAGTTGATCATGTGGCCGGACAGGCCGTGGACGGCCTCCTTGACCGCCTCGCCCAGGGTCGGGTGCGCATGCACGTTCCGGGCCACCTCATGGACCGTCAGGTCCCACTGCTGCGCGAGCGTCAGCTCCGGCAGCAGCTCGGTCACCTCGGGTCCGATCAGGTGCGCGCCCAGCAGCTCGCCGTACTTCTGGTCGGAGACCAGCTTCACGAACCCGCCCGGGTCGCCCAGGCCGTGCGCCTTCGCGTTCGCCGTGAAGGGGAACTTGACCACCTTCACGTCGTAGCCGGCCTCCCGCGCCTGCGCCTCGGTGTAGCCGAAGGACGCGATCTGCGGCTGGCAGTACGTCGCCCGCGGGATCATCACGTAGTCCAGCTCCATCGTCTCCGCGTCACCGATGGTCTCCGCGGCCACGATGCCCATGGCCTCCGCCGCGTGAGCGAGCATCAGCTTCGCCGTGACGTCGCCGATCGCGAAGATGTTCGGCACGGACGTGCGGCAGCGCTCGTCCACCGCGATCGCGCCGCGCTCGGTCAGCTGCACACCCGTCTTCTCCAGTCCGTAGCCCTGGGTCCGCGGGGTGAAGCCGATGGCCTGCAGCACCTTGTCCGTCTCCAGGACCTTCTGCTGGCCGTCCTTGCCCGTCACCGTCACCCGGACCTTGGCGCCCGAGTCGTCGATCGAGTCCACCCGGGTGGACGTCAGCACGTCGATGCCGAGCTTCCTGTACCGCTTCTCCAGCTCCTTCGAGACCTCGGCGTCCTCCAGGGGCACCATCCGGTCCAGGAACTCGACGACCGTCACCTTCACGCCGAAGTTGTGCAGCACGTAGGCGAACTCGACGCCGATCGCACCCGCACCCGCGATCACGATCGACTCGGGCAGGTCCTTCGACAGGATCTGCTCCTCGTAGGTGACCACCCGGTCGCTCAGGCTGGTCCCCGGCAGCAGCCGCGTCGTCGCGCCGACCGCGATGATGCAGCTGCCGAAGGACACCGTCTCCTCGCCGCCGTCGTTCAGCCGCACCCGCAGCGTGTTGGCGTCCAGGAACTCGCCCCAGCCCTGGAACTGGGTGATCTTGTTCTTCTTCATCAGGAAGTTGACGCCCTTGACCCGGCCGTCCGCCACCTGCCGGCTGCGCTCGAACGCCGCTCCGTAGTCGAAGCTGATCCGCCCGTCCGCGTCCTGGCCGTCCACCTTCACGCCGAAGAGCTTCGTCTCCGCCGCCATCAGGTACGCCAGCTCCGCATTGCGCAGCAGCGCCTTGGACGGGATGCAGCCCACGTTCAGGCAGACACCGCCCCAGTACTTGCCCTCCACGATCGCCGTGGACAGCCCCAGCTGGGCCGACCGGATCGCGGCCGTGTACCCACCGGGGCCGGCCCCGAGAACCACCACATCAAAGTGCGCACTCATGACTCGCACGATATCCCCGTGACGCCCCGTCAGCCTGCGTGCTGCGTCACAGGCGTCACCGCGCGGTCACAGGTACAGGCCGGTGTTCCCGTCCGCGTCGCCGACCCGCTCCGCCGCCACCGCGTGCACGTCGCGCTCGCGCAGCAGCACGTACAGCGTCCCGCGGACCTCCACCTCGGCCCGGTCCTCCGGGTCGAAAAGGACCCGGTCCCCCGGCTGGATGGACCGCACGTTCTGGCCCACCGCCACCACCTCGGCCCACGCACAGCGCTTGCTCAGCTCCGCCGTCGCCGGAATCAGGATGCCGCCCGTCGAACGGCGCTCACCCTCGGGCCCGTCGGTCCGCACCAGCACCCGGTCGTGCAGCATCCGGATGGGCAGCTTCTCGCCGAAGGAACCGAGGGAGGAGTCGTTCTTGCTCATTCGTGTGAATCTACTACTTCCGCCGCCGCAGCAGCACCAGGGCCGCCCCCAGGGCCACCGCCCCGCCCACCACCGGCAGCACCAGTTCCTTGCGCGGCTGCCCCTTCTCGTCCACGAAGCGCGAGCGCACCTGCTCCACCCCGCGGTTGACCGCCACGAAGCCGCGCCCCAGGGTCCGGTCCACCGCCGCCTTCGCCTGCGCCTTCACCTGGTTCACCAAGGTCGACGGGTGCACCGCCACCGCCAGCTCGTCCAGCGTGGCCGCCAGCTGCGCCCGGGTGCGGACGATGTCCGCCTCGATCTGGGCGGCAGTACGCGTGTCCTGGTCCGCCTTCTCAGCCACGCCGGCCCCTTCCACGGATTCCCTCGGAATCGCTCGTCGGTCTCCACCTGTATTCGCTACTCGACAGTCTGTCAGGTGACGCCGTGTCATGCGCAGCGGCACCCCGCCCACCGTCGTACGGACGAGGTACGGTCAGGGCCATGACCGCTCGACTCCAGCCAGGCGACACCGCCCCCGCGTTCACCCTCCCCGACGCCGACGGGAAGCCGGTCTCCCTCGCCGACCACCTCGGCCGCAAGGTCATCGTCTACTTCTACCCCGCTGCGCTCACCCCCGGCTGCACCAAGCAGGCCTGCGACTTCACGGACAACCTCGACGTCCTCGCCCAGGCCGGCTACGACGTCATCGGCGTCTCTCCCGACAAGCCCGAGAAGCTCGCGAAGTTCCGCGAGAAGGAGCACCTCACGGTCACCCTGGTCGCCGACCCCGACAAGGAGGTGCTCCAGGCATACGGCGCCTTCGGCGAGAAGACCATGTACGGGAAGACCGTCACCGGCGTCATCCGCTCCACCGTCGTCGTCGACGAGCAGGGCAAGGTCGAGCACGCCTTCTACAACGTGCGCGCCACCGGCCACGTCGCCAAGCTGCTCAAGGACCTCAAGGTCTGAGCGACGAACGGGAGGTGGCGCACCGTCAGCCGGTGCGCCACCTCCCGCGGGCTCTGGCTCGTGCTACTGCATCGAGCTGTTCATCGTGTTGATCAGCGTGCCCGAGCTGTCGTCGCCCTCGAAGGAGAAGGCGAAGATGCCGCCCAGGCCCTTCGACGCCGCGTAGGAGCCGCGCGCCGTGATCGCCTGCGGGGTGTCACCCGTGTAGAAGTTGGTGCCGTCGTAGATCCACGAGCTCTGCGTCGTGGCGTCCCAGTGCACCGACGAGCCGGAGGTCAGACCCTTCGCCGCCAGCTCCTTCCAGTCCGCGATGCCCGCCTGCTGGGTGTAGGTCTGCGCCGGGCTGGCACCCGTCGCCGACTGGTACAGGCCGTAGTTGGAACCCGCGGGCACCCCGGTCCAGCCGCGGAAGTAGAACGGCACGCCCAGCACCAGCTTGGAGGCCGGGAAGCCGCCGGTGATCCCGTAGGCCGAGTCGCCCGTGGTGTAGGCCTTGATCGTCTCGTCCACGTTGTACTTGGCCGTGCCCGGCGCGATCGCCTTGCTCGGGTCGCCGGACGAGTCGTGCAGCGGGTCCTGGAAGTTGGTCGGACCCGTCGAGTCCCAGGCACCGTGCATGTCGTAGGTCATGATGTTGCCGTAGTCCAGGTACTGGCCGATCGCCGCCGGCTGGATCAGCGAGATCTTGTCCTGGCCCGAGGGCAGCGCCGCCGTCAGCAGGTAGTGCTTGCCGATGCTGTCGCCGTAGGCGTCCAGCTCGGTGCGGAACTCCTTGAGCAGCGCCGTGTAGTTGGCCGTGTCCGCCGAGGAGGTGTGGTTGCCGTAGTGCCCGCCGGTCGAGGCCGGGTACTCCCAGTCGATGTCGATGCCGTCGAAGATGCCCGCGGCCGAGCCGGTGCCGCCCGAGGCGTCACCGCCGATGCCCGTCGGCAGGTTGCCCTTGATGAACATGTCGACGCAGGACGACACGAACTTCTTCCGGGACGCGTCCGAGGCCGCCACGTCGGAGAAGTACTTCGAGTAGGTCCAGCCGCCGATGGAGGCGGTGATCCGCAGGTTCGGGTACTTCGCCTTCAGCTGGCGCAGCTGGTTGAAGTTGCCCTTGATCGGCTGCGACCAAGAGTCCGCGGAGCCGTCGACCGAGATGTCCGAGGTGTAGGACTTCTGGTAGTCCGCGAACGCGTCGCCCGCGCCGTCACCCGCGTTGGGGTCCGACTCGTTGGAGGCGTCCGAAGCCTTGATGGTCTCGAAGCAGGTGAGGTTGGTCGGGTCGATGTTCTCGAAGGCGTACGTGATCGCCTTCATGCCCGCGGCCGCGCCCGAAGTGCCCACGTTCTTCGGGTAGTAGGCGTTGCCGTAGATCGACCACTGGTCGAAGTACGCCGACTTCATCGCCCCGGTGGCGGCGGCGCCGGTGGTCACCGTGACGGTCGACGACTGGGCGGAGGCGTGGCCGTCCTTGTCATAGCCCTGGACCGAGAAGGTGTAGGAGGTGTTCGGCTTGAGGGACGTCACGGCCACCTTGGTGCCCATGGACGTCGCCATCAGGTTCGAGCCCGAGTACACCTTGTAGCCCGGCACGTCACCGGTCTGCGAATTGTCGGTCGAGGCTGCCCAGGAGAGCGTCACGGCCGTGTTCTGGACGGTGGCGGTGAGCCCGGTGGGGGTCGACACCAGTCCGTCCCCGGTCGGGCCGGTGCCGGTGCCGGAGCTGCTGCTCGCGCTGGCCGACGGGCTGGCCGAGGTGGCCGACGCGCTCGGGCTGGCGCTCGTGGCGGACGCGGACGGGCTGGCCGACGTCGCGGACGCCGACGGACTCGCGGAGGTCGCGGAGGCGGACGGGCTCGCGGACGTGGCGGAGGCGGACGGGCTCGCCGTGGACGTGGATCCGCCGGGGCCGCTCAGCACGACATCGTCGGCGTAGTAGGTGCCCTGGCCGTACCAGCCGTGCGTGAACACCTGCACGGAGGTGGTCGACGCACCCGTGGTGAACGTCGTGCTCAGCTGCGAGTAACTCGCCGCGGAAGGCGTCCAGGTGGAGGCATTGACCCCGGTGCCGGTCGCGCCGATGTAGACGTACGCGCCCTGCACGTAGGCGGAGAGCGTGTAGGTCGTGTTCGGCAGGACGGAGACCGTCTGGGTGCACTGCGCGTTGTCGGACGCGGAGGCGGCACCCTTGAGCGCCCAACTCCCGCCGTGGACCGGGGAACCGGTGACGGAGTCGATCGTCGAACAGCTCCAGCCGGTGAGGCTTCCCGCCTCGAAGTCACCGTTCGTCAGCAGATTGGTCGACGCGGCACTGGCGCTGGCACCACTGGCCAGCAGCCCCGCCAACGCGAACGACCCGGCAACCAGCGAGGCCGCGGTCACCGCGGCCGCACTGCGCCGGACCCTGGGGGCGCGCTCAGGCATGGGGAGTACTCCATGTCTCGTGGGGGTAGGACGAACTCCCGCGCGGCCAGGGGTGATTGGGGGAGCCCGGGCGACGCGGTGCGTGAGTGATGCGGAGGTACAGGCTTAAGTTGGCCTGGACCAAGGGGCCGCGTCAAGATGCAACTTGATTGCGTGACAGTTAAGAGCCCTTAAGGTTCGGGAAACCCGCTGGTCACCAACGGGATGGATGCATGTGGCCTAGTCCTATTGGTCGAGACCAGACGCACTGAAGAAAAGCCGTCACACAGGAGGAGTAACCCGATTGTTCGTCCGTCGTTGAGCCGTACGAACCACCGCACCACCGGAGGGGGAACTCCATCCATGAACGGCAAGGTCGTCTACACCCGCGAGTTGCTGGCTGAGGCCGTGGCCAACTCGACCAGCGTCAACGGCGTCGTCCGGTACCTCGGCCTGCGCCCGGCTGGGGGGACGCACACACACATCAGCCGTCGGATCAAGCACTACGGGATCGACACGTCGCACTTCACGTACCGCCGGGGCATGTGGCAGCTCTGCAGCGAGCAGCGCCTCGCCGAGGCCGCTGCCCGGCATAAGAGCATCGCAGCCACCCTGCGCGACATCGGCATCCCCGTCAACACCTCCACCCACAGGTGGTTCATTCGGGCCGCCGCCGCGGCCAATCTGGACACCCGGCATTTCACCGGACCGGGTCACCGCGCCGGAAGGACCTTTCCGCCGCGCATGAAGGCAGAGGAGTACTTCGTACGGCGGCCTGAGGGCAGCACGCGTCCGAAGCCGGGCACCATGCGCAGAATGCTGCGGCACGTCGGTCGCGAGGAGCGGTGCGCCGGCTGCGGCACCGGTCCCGAGTGGCACGGCCGCCCGATGACGCTCGAAGTGGATCACATCGATGGGGACTGGCTGAACAACACCCTCGAGAACCTGAGGTTCCTCTGCCCCAACTGCCATGCGACGACGCCCACATATTGCGGGCGTAACAAGGGGTCGGACACAGGGCGCTGACCGGATAAGCTGGCTGCCTTGCGCCTGTACCCCAGCTGGCCAGAGGGCGCCGGTTTAGGTCCGGTGTGTCGTGGGTTCGAGTCCCACCGGGCGCACAGCTACGCAGCCGGGCCCGGTCAAGCACATCCGGGCCCGGCTGCGTCAGGCTTGCAGTGCTTCCCGCAGTGCGGGCACCAGCGCCCGGAATGCCTCGCCGCGGTGGCTGATGGCGTTCTTCTGATCCGGCGTCAGCTCCGCACATGTCACCTCGTATCCGTCCGGCTGGAGGATCGGGTCGTAGCCGAAGCCGCCGTTGCCGGCCGGCGTGAAGCGCAGCGTGCCGCGGAGGGTGCCGAGGACCACGTGCTCGGTGCCGTCGGGCAGGGCGAGGGCCGCCGCGCAGGCGAAGTGCGCGCCGCGGTGGGGCGGCTGGATGTCCGACAGCTGGGCGAGCAGCAGCTCCAGGTTGGCCCGGTCGTCCCCGTGCTTCCCGGCCCACCGGGCGGAGAAGATGCCGGGAGCGCCGCCGAGCACGTCCACGCACAGCCCGGAGTCGTCGGCCACCGCGGGCAGGCCCGTCGCCTTCGCCAGGGCGTGCGCCTTGAGCAGCGCGTTCTCGGCGAAGGTGACCCCGGACTCCACCACGTCCGGCACTTCGGGGAAGGCGTCGGCCCCGACCAGGTCGAAGTCGTCCAGCCCGGCCGCCGCCAGGATGGCGTTGAGTTCGCCCACCTTGTGGGCGTTGCGGGTGGCGAGGACCAGCGTCCGCCGCGTCTGAGGGGCCATCAGATCTCCAGCGCCTTGCGCTGGATGGCGTCCAGCTCCGCGCACCCCAGCTGTCCGAGGTCCAGCAGCTGGTTGAGCAGGTCGCGGTCGAAGGGCTCCTGCTCCGCCGTTCCCTGGATCTCGACGAAGCGGCCGTCGCCGGTGCAGACGATGTTCATGTCGGTCTCCGCGCGCACGTCCTCCTCGTAGCAGAGGTCGGTCATCGGCACGCCGCCGACGATGCCCACGGACACGGCGCTGACCGCGCCCACGACCGGGTCGGCCTTGGCCCGGGTGATCTTCTTGTCCTGGGCCCAGCGCACCGCGTCGACCAGCGCCACGTAGGCGCCGGTGATGGCGGCCGTCCTGGTGCCGCCGTCGGCCTGGAGCACGTCGCAGTCCAGGGCGATCGTGTTCTCGCTGAGCGCGCGCAGGTCGATGACGCCGCGCAGCGAGCGGCCGATCAGTCGGCTGATCTCCTGGGTGCGGCCGCCGATGCGGCCCTTGACGGACTCGCGGTCGCCGCGGGTGTTGGTGGCGCGCGGGAGCATGGCGTACTCGGCGGTGACCCAGCCCTCGCCGCTGCCCCGGCGCCAGCGGGGGACGCCCTCGGTGACGCTGGCGGTGCAGAGCACCTTGGTGTCGCCGAAGGAGACGAGCACCGAGCCCTCGGCGTGCTTGCTCCATCCGCGTTCGATGGTGACGGGTCGGAGCTGCTCGGGGGTGCGGCCGTCGATGCGTGTCATGGGTCCGACCCTACCAACGGCGGACGGCCCGCCCGGTGTCGTGCCAGGGCGGGCCGTCTCGAGCTGACGGTGTGTCAGCAGGCTC
This sequence comes from Streptacidiphilus monticola, assembly GCF_042658505.1. Classification (NCBI taxonomy): domain Bacteria; kingdom Bacillati; phylum Actinomycetota; class Actinomycetes; order Kitasatosporales; family Streptomycetaceae; genus Streptacidiphilus; species Streptacidiphilus monticola. The sequence continues at coordinate 63,818 of NZ_JBHSQJ010000014.1, forward strand.
AGTCCATCATGTCTTCGATGTCGGCCGCGATGGGGTCCGCGTCGGTGCCGATGACGACCTGGATGGCGGTGCCCATCTTGACGACGCCGTGCGCGCCGGCGGCCTTGAGGGCGGCCTCGTCCACCAGGGAGGCGTCCTTGACCTCGGTGCGGAGGCGGGTGATGCAGCCCTCGACCTCTTCGATGTTGTCGAGCCCGCCGAGCCCGGCGACGATCTTCTCAGCCTTGGTGGCCATCTGTTTCTCCTGTTCCCGGCCGGCTCCCGGCCTGTGGACTCCAGTGTCCGAGGGGGCTGGGGCTTTTGCCACGGCAACCCACCGTTGGCCCAACAATGCGAGCTTGTCTCCGCTTGCGCCCGAATGATGTGGATCAGCAGGGACAGCCCGCAGCAGTGGTCTACACCAATCTAACAGGGCGGGAGGACGGGCGATGAGTTCGGCGAGCGCGACGGCACCGCGAACCCCCTGGTACCAGGGGTTCCTGAGCGGCCTTCAGAAGATGGGCCGCAGCCTGCAGGTTCCGATCGCCGTCCTGCCCGCCGCCGGCATCCTCAACCGCCTCGGCCAGCCGGACGTCTTCGGAGCCGACGGGCTCGGCTGGAACAACGTGGCGAAGGTGCTCGCCGGCGCGGGCGGCGCGCTGCTGGACGCGGGCCTCGGCCTTCCCCTCCTCTTCTGCGTCGGTGTGGCGATCGGCATGGCGAAGAAGTCGGACGGGTCCACGGCGCTCGCCGCGGTCACCGGTTTCCTCGTCTACTTCGCCGTGCTGCGCCAGTTCCCCGTGGGCTGCAGCGCCGGGCAGGCCTACACGGCGGCGGGGCTGTTCTCCGGCGTGTGCGTGACCCCCGGGGGGACGACCACCGCGGCGGCGTACCAGAACCCCGGAGTCTTCGGCGGCATCATCCTGGGCCTGCTGAGCGCCTGGTTCTGGCAGCGGTTCCACCGCACCAAGCTGGTGGACTGGCTGGGCTTCTTCAACGGGCGCCGACTGGTGCCGATCATCATGGCCGGGGTCGCCATCGTCTTCGCCTCGCTGTGCGTCTGGATCTGGCCGCCCATCGGCGACGCACTGAACAGCTTCGCCCACTGGATGAGCGGCCAGGGCGCGTGGGGGGCGGCGATCTTCGGGGTGGCCAACCGCGCGCTGCTGGTCGTCGGCATGCACCAGTTCCTGAACACCTTCATGTGGTTCCAGTTCGGGAGCTACACGACGGGCGGCGTCACCTACACCGGCGACATCCCACGCTTCCTGCACGGCGACCCCACGGCGGGCCAGTTCACCTCGGGCTTCTTCCCGATCATGATGTTCGCCCTGCCGGCGGCCGCCCTGGCCATCGCGCACACGGCGTACCCGCAGCGCCGCAAGGAGATCATGGGCCTGGCCGTGTCGGTCAGCCTGACCTCGTTCGTCACCGGCGTGACCGAGCCCATCGAGTACTCGTTCCTCTACGTGGCGCCGCTCCTCTACGTGATCCACGCGATCCTCACGGGGGTGTCGATGGGGGTCACCTGGGCGTTCGGGGTCCACGACGGCTTCAGCTTCTCGGCAGGAGTGATCGACTACGGGCTCAACTACAGCCTGGCGACGAAACCGCTGCTGATCATCCCGATCGGCCTGGTCTTCGCGGTGCTCTACTACGCGATCTTCCGGTTCGCGATCACCAGGTTCGACCTGAAGACGCCGGGCCGGGAGGACGAGGACGTGGACGCGGCGATCGTCAAGGACTGACGCCCGCTGACGCGCCTTCACATCACAACTGGAACACGCCCCTCCTCATGCGCGCGAGTGCGTGCTAAGAATGGTCTACACCACAACGTGGTGTAGACCATTCCGCACGAAGGAAACCGCATGAGCACGACCACCGCAACTGCTTCGGTGGCCCCCGCGAAGAAGCGGGGCTCCGGCCTTTTCCAGGGCCTCCAGAAGCTGGGCCGCAGCCTCCAGCTGCCGATCGCGGTCCTGCCCGCGGCCGGCATCCTGCTCCGGCTCGGCCAGCCCGACGTCTTCGGCAAGGACGGCCTCGGCTGGGGAAAGGTCGCCACGGTCTTCGCCACCGCCGGTGACGCCGTCTTCAGCAACATGCCGCTGCTCTTCTGCATCGGCGTCGCCATCGGCTTCGCCAAGAAGGCCGACGGCTCCACCGCCCTCGCGGCGGTGGTGGGCTACCTCGTCTACCACAACGTGCTGACGGCCTTCCCGGCCGCGGGCACCGTCACCGCCGCCAACCCGGCCGGCACCCCGCAGAACCCGGGCGTCCTCGGCGGCATCGTCGTGGGCCTGCTCAGCGCGGTGCTGTGGCAGCGCTACCACCGCAAGAAGCTGGTCGACTGGCTCGGCTTCTTCAACGGCCGCCGACTGGTCCCGATCATCATGGCCTTCGTCGGCGTCCTCTGCGGCGTCGTGTTCGGACTGGCCTGGGGGCCCGTGGGCACCGGCCTGGACCACTTCAGCAACTGGCTCATCGGCCTCGGCCCGCTGGGCGCCGGCATCTTCGGCGTGGTCAACCGCCTGCTGCTGCCGATCGGCATGCACCAGTTCGTCAACACCTTCTTCTGGCAGCAGGTCGGCACCTTCCACGGAGTCCACGGCGACCTCAACCGGTTCTTCGCGGGCGACCCGACGGCCGGCCAGTTCATGTCCGGGTTCTACCCGATCATGATGTTCGGCCTCCCGGCCGCGGCACTGGCCATCGTGCACACCGCCCGCCCCGAGCGCCGCAAGGTCGTCGCGGGCATGATGCTGTCGGTCGCCCTGACCGCCATCGTGACCGGCGTGACCGAGCCCATCGAGTTCGCGTTCATGTTCCTGGCCCCGGTGCTCTTCGGCATCCACGCCCTGCTGACCGGCGTCTCCATGGCCGTCACCTGGGGCCTCGGCGTCCACCACGGCTTCACCTTCTCGGCGGGCCTGCTGGACTACGCGCTGAACTGGCACTTCGCCACCAAGCCGTGGCTCATCGTCCCGATCGGCCTGGCCTTCGCGGTGATCTACTACGTGCTGTTCCGCTTCGCGATCACCAAGTTCGACCTGAAGACTCCCGGCCGGGAGGACGAGGCCGAGCTGGAGGACCTCACCAAGGCCTGAGCCTCCGTCAGATCCGGTACACCGCGCCCGGTCGAGCCAGCTCGACCGGGCCGCTGTACGCCCCGGCGGCGTCGGCGCGGTTGCGCTCGGGGTCGGTCCACGGCGGGATGTGCGTGAGCACCAGGCGCCGGGTGCCGGACTCGGCGGCCAGGAGACCCGCCTGACGGCCGTTCAGGTGGACGTCGACGTACTCCTCCTTGCCGTCGGTGTAGGCGGCCTCGGCCAGGAGCAGCTCCGAGTCCCTTGCGAGATCGGCCAGTTGGGCGCAGGGACCGGTGTCCCCGGTGTAGGCGAAAGCGCGGCCCCGGTGCTCGACCCGGAAGCCGTAGGCCTCGACGGGATGGGCGACGCGGACGGCGGTGACGGTGAGCGGTCCGAGGCCGAAGCTGCCCTCGCTGAGGTCGTGGAAGTCGAAGACCTGCTTCATGCCGGGGTCGGCGTCCATGTCGTAGGCGCGGGCCAGCCGCTCGGCCGTCCCGGCGGGCCCGAACACCGGCAGCGGCGCGGGGCAGCCCTCAGCGCGGTAGTTGCGGGCCACGTAGTACGCGCACATGTCGATGCAGTGGTCCGGGTGCAGGTGGCTCAGCAGGACGGCGTCGATCTCGTAGAGGGAGGCGTACCGCTGCAGCGCGCCGAGCGCGCCGTTGCCGAGGTCCACGACGAGGCGGAAGCCCTCGGCCTCGACGAGGTAGCAGGAGCAGGCGGAGTCGGTGGACGGGAAGCTCCCCGAACTGCCCACCACGGTCAGGTCCATGCTGCGTCCTCCGCCGGTCCTCGCGGTCCCACTGCGCTGTGACAACCACTGTGGAAGACGACTGTAGGGCGCACCGGCCCCGGCACTCCGTTGTGCGTGGCCGGTTGTGTCGGGAATCACCCGCGGTTGTGCGGCCTGCGCTTCACCCAGGCGTGGATGGTGGCCGGCCACCAGCAGGGGCGCCCGAGGCCGTCCACGAGGTCCGGCGGCGGGAGGATGCCCTGGCGGCGGTACGACTTGACCGTGGCCGGCTTGACGCCGATGTGGGCGGCGATCTCGCGGTACGACCAGAGTGGGGTTTCCGGGCTGCCCATGTACAGGCCTCCTCCTCCGTCCGCCGGGGTCGGTTCTTCGCCGGCGCTGGGGACCAGCGTTTTCCGGCCCAACGAGGGAAAGGGGGACGGATCGTCCCCTGTCGTCGTCCTGTGACGGATTCCGGAACGAATACGGACGAAGAACCCGTGGGTTCCGGACTCACCACGAGTGGGCCGAGGTGGGAGCTCCGCCAGACAGCCCCTCAGGGGCGCGAGGCCGCAGACATGTGCGGCTCCGCCGCGTCGGCACGAACAGCCCTTCACGCGCGGAGGTCCGTCCCCATGTGCGGGACGGACCTGCCTGCCTGATGTGTTGCCCCCGCTGGGGGCACCCCGGCCGAAGGCTGGGGGTCGCCTCGCGCCCCCGACGGGGGCTGCCTGGCGGGCCGTCAGGCCCAGAGTTGGCCGTGGAGGAGTTCGACTGCGGCTTCCGTCGAGGGCGCGGTGTAGATGCCGGTGGAGAGGTACTTCCAGCCGCCGTCGGCCACGACGAAGACGACGTCGGCAGGCTCGCCCGCCTTCGCGGACTTGCGGGCGACGCCGATCGCGGCGTGCAGGATGGCGCCGGTCGAGACGCCGGCGAAGATGCCCTCCTCCTGGAGGAGTTCCCGGGTGCGGCGGACGGCGTCCGCCGAGCCGACGGAGTAGCGGGTGGTCAGCACCTCGGCGTCGTACAGCTCGGGCACGAAGCCCTCGTCCAGGTTGCGCAGGCCGTAGACCAGGTCGTCGTAGCGGGGCTCGGCGGCCACGATCTGCACGCCGGGCACCTTCTCCCGCAGGAAGCGGCCGACCCCCATCAGCGTCCCCGTGGTGCCGAGGCCGGCCACGAAGTGGGTGACGGTGGGCAGGTCCGCGAGGATCTCGGGGCCGGTCGTGGCGTAGTGCGCGCCCGCGTTGTCGGGGTTGCCGTACTGGTACAGCATCACCCAGTCAGGGTGCTCGGCGGCCAGGTCCTTGGCCACGCGCACCGCCGTGTTGGAGCCGCCGGCGGCCGGGGAGGAGATGACCTCGGCTCCCCACATGCGCAGCAGTTCGCGACGTTCCTCGCTGGTGTTCTCGGGCATGACGCAGACCATGCGGTAGCCCTTGAGCTTCGCGGCCATGGCCAGCGAGATGCCGGTGTTGCCGCTGGTGGGCTCCAGGATGGTGCAGCCGGGCGTGAGCCGGCCGTCGGCCTCGGCGCGTTCGATCATGTGGAGCGCCGGGCGGTCCTTGATCGAGCCGGTGGGGTTGCGGTCCTCCAACTTGGCCCAGAGGCGGACGCGACCGTTCTCGTTGCCGGGGACGCTCGCGGAGAGCCGGGGCAGCCGCACCAGCGGCGTGTTGCCCACGGCCTCCAGCGGGGAGTCGTACTTCATCAGGCCGCGCCGCCGGCCACGGCCGGGAGGATCGTGACGTTGTCGCCCGCGGCGACGGCCGTGTTGATGCCGTCGAGGAAGCGGACGTCCTCGTCGTTCAGGTAGACGTTGACGAAGCGGCGCAGCTCGCCGCCGTCCACCAGGCGCTCGCGGATGCCGGGGTGGCGGGAGTCCAGGTCGGCGAAGAGGGCGTCCAGGGTGTCGCCGCTGCCCTCGACGGCCTTGGCGCCGTCGGTGTAGGTGCGGAGGATGGTCGGGATGCGGACCTCGATGGCCATGGCTGCGCTCCAGTGGGCGAAGTAAGCGTGGTGGTGGTGAAGTGCAGGGGGTACTGCGGGAGAACGCGCGGGTGCGGGCTCGGCGGGCGGGGGCGTCAGGACTGACAGATCGCGCTGGCGAGGCGGCACAGGTCGACGTGCAGCCGCGCCACGAGCCGGATGCCCGGGGCGGAAGTGGTCACGTCGAGGGAACGCATGCGGCCATCGTAGGGATTCCCGCGGCGGCACGGGATGCCTGTCTCAATCGGCGGATGACCTGGTTTCGCATCCCGGATGAGGCAGGCCTTCCCGCGCCCGCGCGGCAGCTGACGCGGGGTCAGCCGTAGGCCTCGACGACGCGCACGTCTTCCTCTGTGATCACGCCGTCCACGATGCGGAACGAGCGGAACTGGAAGGGGCCGTCCTCGGGGCCGCTCTCGGCGGTGGAGACCAGCACGTAGTGGGCGTTCGGCTCGGAGGCGTAGGAGACGTCGGTGCGCGAGGGGTATGCCTCGGTGGCAGTGTGCGAGTGGTAGACGACGACGGGCTCCTCGTCGCGGTCGTCCATCTCGCGGTAGAGCTTGAGCAGGTCGCCGGAGTCGAACTCGTAGAACGTGGGCGAGCGGGCGGCGTTGAGCATGGGCACGAAGCGCTCGGGGCGGTCGCTGCCCACGGGCCCGGCGACCACTCCGCAGGCCTCGTCGGGGTGGTCGGCCCGGGCGTGGGCCACGATCTTGTCGTGCAGTTCGCGGGTGATCGTCAGCATGCCGCCAGGATAGGAGAGCCGCTGACGGTGCGTGAGACGGAGTCTCAGGACGCGAGCACGTCGATCAGCGTCTCCTGCAGGCCGCCCAGCCAGAGGTAGGCCATGACCAGGGGCTTGCGCTCGTCCTCGTCGGGGAGGGAGTAGAGGGAGTCGTCGTCCTCGGCGACGTCGAGCCGGGTGCCGAGGGTGAGCCGGAGGTCGTTGAGGGCGCCGAGCCAGTGCCGGGCGGTGTCCGGGTCGAGGCGCAGCCCCAGGTCGCCGTCGTCGTCGCGGGAGGCGGCGTCGATGGAGCGGATCACGGCGAGGGCGTCGTCGCGCTTGCGGGCGCGCAGGTCGTTCTCGGTGTAGCGGCGGAACTCGGCGGAGTGGTCGGCTGCCTCCTCGCCCTCGTCGTAGGCGTCGGGGAAGAGGCGGGCGAGGGCCGGGTCCTCGGGCTTCCGGGTGGGGCCGTCGGCGAGCAGCGCGGCCAGCGGGTCCTCCTGCTCTTCGGGGCCGGGGCCGAGGAGTTCCAGCATCTGCACCTCGAGGCTGCGGAGGATGGACGCCTCCACGGCGTCGAGGGCGAGGGCGGCCGCGCCGTCGCGGGTTCGCTCGAAGAGTCCGGGCATCTGGTGGTCGGTATCCGTCACTTGTCGTGCTGCAGGGTGGCCCACAGACCATAGCCGTGCATGGCCTGGACGTCGCGCTCCATCTCCTCGCGCGTCCCGCTGGACACGGTGGCGCGTCCCTTGTGGTGGACGTCCAGCATCAGCTTGCGGGCCTTCTCCTTGGGGTAGCCGAAGTAGGTCTGGAAGACGTAGACCACGTACGACATGAGGTTGACCGGGTCGTTGTGGACGATGGTCACCCACGGGACGTCCGGATCGGGGACCTCGAAGGGCGCCGATTCCGACTCGGTGCGCTCGATCTCGGTCGGCGCGACGCTCACGGCGGAACTCCTGTGGTGAGAGGTGCTGTTCTTCCGGTGCATCTGTCCGGAACTGCTGCTCTCATGCTGCCATCCGGGCGATGCCCGAAGCGATCCGAGGGGCCGTCCTGCGGGCGCGTCGCCAACTCGGCAGAGAAATCGTCAATCTGACGCTTATTCGGGGTACGATGAACCCATGAACGAGTCGAGTGCCCTGCTCACCGACCGGTACGAGCTCACCATGCTCCAGGCCGCGCTGCGCTCCGGCGCGGCGACGCGCCGCTCGGTGTTCGAGGTGTTCACCCGCCGCCTGCCCGACGGCCGCCGCTACGGCGTGCTCGCCGGAGTCGGCCGGGTGCTGGACGCGGTGGAGAACTTCCGCTTCACGACAGCCCAGTTGGACTGGCTGGCGGACCAGAAGGTGGTGGACGAGGCCACCCTGGAGTGGCTGCGCGACTACCGCTTCTCGGGTGACGTCCGCGGCTACGGCGAGGGCGAGGTCTACTTCCCCGGCTCCCCGCTGCTGGTCGTGGAGGGCAGTTTCGCCGAGGCGGTACTGCTGGAGACGGTGATCCTCTCCATCCTCAACTACGACTCCGCGATCGCCGCCGCGGCCTCGCGGATGTCGGCCGCCGCCGGCGGCCGCCCGCTGATCGAGATGGGCGCGCGGCGCGCCCACGAACGCGCCGCGGTCGCCGCCGCGCGCGCCGCGTACGTCGCCGGCTTCGGCGCCACCTCGGACCTGGAGGCCGGCTTCGCCTACGGCATCCCCACCACCGGCACGGCCGCGCACGCGTTCACCCTGCTGCACGACACCGAGCGGGACGCCTTCGTGGCCCAGGTGGAGTCGATGGGCCGGGGCACCACGCTGCTGGTGGACACCTACGACCTGGGCGAGGCGGTGAAGACCGCCATCGACGTGGCCGGCCCCGAGCTGGGCGCGGTCCGCATCGACTCGGGCGACCTGACCCTGCTGGCGCACCGGGTCCGCCGCCAACTCGACGACCTGGGCGCGGACAAGACCCGGATCGTGGTCACCAGCGACCTCGACGAGTACGCCATCGCGGCACTGGCCGCCGCCCCCGTGGACGCCTACGGCGTCGGCACCTCGCTGGTCACCGGCAGCGGGCAGCCGACCTGCTCCATGGTCTACAAGCTGGTCGCCCGCGCCGAGTCGGCCGACCCGGACGCGCCGCTGGTCCCCGTCGCCAAGCGCTCGGCGGGCGCGAAGGCGTCACGCGGCGGACGCAAGTGGGCGGCGCGGCGGCTGGACGCGGAGGGCGTGGCGGAGGCGGAGATCGTCGGGACCGGTCCGGTGCCCGGCGAGTTGACGGACCGTCTGCTCCACCGGGACCTGGTGCGCGGCGGGGAGATCGTCGGCCGCGAGCCGCTGTCGGCGGGCCGGGGGCGCCACCTGCGCTCACGGGCGGAGCTGCCGATCTCGGCCACCCAGCTGTCCCGGGGCGAGGCCGTCATCCCCACGGAATACCTGGCTTTCGGATAGCAGCGGCGCTCCCTACGATGGCCCGCAACGTCCCTCGCGGAGGAGAACCGAGCATGCATCGGGCACTGATCATCGTCGATGTGCAGAACGACTTCTGCGAAGGCGGCAGCCTGCCCGTCGCGGGCGGGGCGGAGGTCGCCGCGGCGATCACCGACCTCGTCGCCGAGGGCGGGGGCGCGGCCGGGTACGACCACGTGGTCGCCACCCGGGACCACCACGTCGACCCGGGCGACCACTTCTCCGCGCACCCGGACTTCGTGCACAGCTGGCCCGCCCACTGCGTGGCGGGGACGGAGGGCGTCGGCTTCCACCCGAACTTCGCCCCCGCGGTCATCTCGGGGGCGGTGGAGGCCGTCTTCGACAAGGGCCGCCATGCGGCCGCGTACAGCGGATTCGAGGGCGCGGACGAGCACGGCGTGCCCCTGGCCCGATGGCTGCGCGAGCGGGACGTGACGGAGGTGGACGTGGTCGGCATCGCCACGGACCACTGCGTCCGCGCCACCGCGCTGGACGCCCGGCGGGAGGGCTTCCGCACGCGGGTCCTGCTGGACCTGACGGCGGGCGTCGCCCGCCCCACGACCGACGCCGCGCTGGGTGAACTGCGTTCGGCAGGTGTGGAACTGACGGGCACTCCGGTGGTCTCGGGAAACTCCTAGGCAGCCGATCGGCCCCCTCAGGCGCGCGAGGCTGGGAACGTGCGCCGCTCCGCCGCGCGGGCGGCGCGAGCGACACACTCCACCCGTGGAGGTTCGCCTCCGGGTGCGGGCCGGACCCCCACGGGTGGCGACCTGGCCACGACGAGGGCGCCTCCCCCCGTGGGTACATCTCGCCCCATGGGGGCGCCCCACCCGGTCGGGCCGCCGCCCCCGTCGGGGCGCCGCCCCCGTGGGCGACCTCCCCGTGGGGGGCCTCCCCCGTGGGCGACCTCCCCGTGGGGGTATCTCTCCCCGTCGGGGCACCCCGGCCGAAGGCTGGGGGAGGGTGGGGGGTCGTCGCGGCCCTGGCGGCACCCCCGTGGGGGCCTCCCCCGTGGGCGACCTCCCCGTGGGTGACCTCCCCCGTGGGCGACCTCCCCGTGGGGGTATCTCTCCCCGTCGGGGCACCCCGGCCGAAGGCTGGGGGAGGGTGGGGGGTCGTCGCGGCCCTGGCGGCACCCCCGTGGGGGCCTCCCCCGTGGGCGACCTCCCCGTGGGTGACCTCCCCCGTGGGCGACCTCCCCGTGGGGGTATCTCTCCCCGTCGGGGCACCCCGGCCGAAGGCTGGGGGAGGGTGGGGGGTCGTCGCGGCCCTGGCGGCACCCCCGTGGGGGCCTCCCCCGTGGGCGACCTCCCCGTGGGTGACCTCCCCCGTGGGCGACCTCCCCGTGGGGGTATCTCTCCCCGTCGGGGCACCCCGGCCGAAGGCTGGGGGAGGGTGGGGGGTCGTCGCGGCCCTGGCGGCACCGCTCCGGGACTCCGCTGCGCCGTCTGAATGAGCCTCTGCGCCCCCCGTGCTGCGGCTCGGGCCGCTTAGGGTGGACTTACCGGCTCCGCCCACGGGTATCTGCCGGTCGAACGCGCGCGAACTCCCGCCCAGCCACCGGCCCCTGCGAAGGACGGAACCGATGCCTCGTCCGACCCCCGCTCAGCTCGGCTACGGCACCTTCGCCGTCGTAGCCGCCGTCGTCGTCCTGCTCGCCGCCACCGGCGCGGAGAGCATGCTCGCGGTCACCCTGCTGGTGATCCTGGGGCTCATCGTCGGCACCATCGCCGCGGCGCTGGCGGTCACCGCGCCCAAGCGGCGGCCGCACAGCCAGGTGGTGGCGCAGTCGCAGCGGTCCCCGCGCGGCGCGCCCGCGGCGCGTCCCGCCCCGGCCCGCGAGCCGGTCAACCACTGAGCTGACGTGCCGTCACCAGTCCGTCCGCACCACCACGGTGCGTGCCGCCTTGTCGTGCACCGCCTGCGCGTAGGGCTGGTCCCAGGTGGCCCAGAGGCCGTCCACCAGCGGCCAGGCGCCGCAGCAGAGGATGCCGGGCAGCGTCCACACGGCCGCCCTGGTCCAGCCGGGGCTGCCGACCGGAGGGGTGCCGTCGGCGAGGTTGGCCACCCTGATACGCATCACCTTCTTGCCGACCGTCTGCCCGTGACTGTGGGTCAGCATCAGGCCCTCGTACAGGAAGTAGAGCAGCAGCACGACGATCTCGATGATCAGGCTGTAGAGCTGCCGGTCGTTGCGCTTGGCCGCGGTCGCGATCAGCGACAGCGGCACGGCCACGACAGCGACCAGCACGCCGTCGATGATCCGCGCCACGAGCCGGCGGCCCAGGCCGCCCAGCGGCGGCATCTGGCCCGCCGGGCCCGGGGCGGGCTCCTCGGGCGGCGGCGTGTAGTACGGCAGACCACCGCCGTCGACGGGCGGCTGCGGATGCTTGGCCAGAGGATCCGACGGCGGCTCAGGATTGGTCATGGAGTGAGTAGAACATCCGAATTGACCGATGTGTACTACCGGCCCGGCTGCCTCGCGGCGTTTCGCCTCGGGGCGCGCACGACCCGGGTCCGGGCGAGCCGGTCGCGGCCGAGGCCCAGTAGCAGCGTCGTGCTGAGCAGCCGCGCCACCGCCCGCCCGAGGGCCGGCCGGGAGCGGGTTCGGGCGTCGACCACGCGCAGACCGAACAGCGCCTTGCCGAGCGTGCGGCCTCGCAGTGCGGTGGGCACCGCCTCGTAGACCAGCCCGAGGCCGAGCACCACGGCCAGCAGCGCACCCACGCAGCCGAGGACCGTCGGGTCGACGAGCCACACGCGCTGCGGCAGACCGGACAGGCGGGCGTCGGCGAGCTTGTCCTGAAGGTGCGTCACCACGCGCTGCGCGAGCGGGACTCCGGCGAGGAACGCGGAAGTGCCCAGCGTCAGCGCGAGGTCCACGGCTCGCGCTCCGGCGCGCCGCAAGGCGGGCGCGGGCGCAAACGCGGGCACGCCAGCGCGGACGGCGCGCGCGGGGCGCGCAGCGCCGACCGCTGCGGTCGCCGCGTCCAGCGCGGCCGACCCCGGCCCCTCCGGGGC
>NZ_JBHSQJ010000015.1:0-38268 GCF_042658505.1 Streptacidiphilus monticola
CGACCCCGGCCCCTCCGGGGCGGGGACCCGCCCGCCCCGGAGCGGGCGTGCGCCGCGTTCAGTCGCGCCCACCGCCCGCTGCCCCGCAGGTCCCGACTCCTCTGCGGGCGCCGCCCGGCCGCTGCTACCCGGGCGGCTCTTCAGCAGGTCGGCGGAGCCCCGCCGCGCAGGCGGCAGTTCATCGTGCGGCGCCCTGCCGGCTTCCCGAGGAGACCCTCCGGCGGGGGGAGCCGGCGTCCGCTCATCGCGGGCAGGTCCCGTTTCCGCGAAGCCTCCGGCACCGGCCTCGCCGCCCGGGGAGGCATCCGCGCGCGACCCAGCACCGCCGTCAACGAATTCCGGTCCAGCGAACGGCGGTTCACCCATCGGGCCGGGCACGTCGTCGGCCCCCCGACCCGCGCCGCCCCCGGACCAGGCCCCCGAAGGCGCGTGGCTGTGGCGGCTGACTGCCTCATCCCCCGGCAGCAGCCGGGCATCGGCCCGCGAAGCGGTCGCACCATCGGACGGCTCCGGCGTCCGCCCGCCACGCAACCGCTCCACGTCCCCCGAGCGCTCGACGGCGGGTCCGCTCGCGTCGGGGTGGCCCACCCGCGACTCGGCCGCGCCCGCGCTGGACTCCCGGTCCGCGAAAGGGAGTTCGCCGCAGCCCGACGGGCTCGGATCGGGGGCCCGGTCGGCCCCCCGACCGACTCCGCCGCCGGAACCCCCTGCCCCGGAGGGGCCATTCCGGCGCTCTCCGGGCACCAGCCCGCCGCCGGCAGCCGGGCCGGGAGGCGCGGAGGGCTGTGCGGTCGGGAGCAGTCCGTGAGCTGCCGCCCATGGTCCTCGGTGCGTGTCCCGGTCGGCGGGGCCAGGCGGGGATGCCGGAGCGGGGCCCGGCGGCTCCTGACCCGTGGCGCGCTCCCCCGGCCGGCCGGACGGACGGTCGCTGCCTGCCGCGTGTCCCGAACTCTGCACCGCGGAGGACGTCAGGTCGCCACCCGCCTGCGCCGCGGAGGGCCCGGATCCGGCTCCCGTCGTGGTCCGGGAGGCCGCCTCGCGGGCGAAGACGGCGGCGTCCGGCCAGTCGCCCGTCTGCTCCTCCAGCCAGGCCGGGCGCGGCCGGTCGGACGGGCCGGCGGTTGACGGGACGTCAGTCGGCTCAGCCACCCCGCCGCTCGGGAGGGTCCAGCCCTCGCCGGCCTCGCGGGCCGGGAGGCCGGCGATCCCCTCCACCTCCGTCCGGGGCGGCACGCCCCACGTGATCGGGGTGGCCGGAACGTGCTCGCGTGCCGTCCACAGGGAGGCCGCCCCCGTCTCGTCGAGGAAGACCGGGCCCGTCTCCTCGGCCCGCTGCGCTCGGACGCGCGGCGGCCGGGCGTTCTTGGGCGGGGCCAGCACCTCACCCTCGGCCGGAGCGCGGCGCGCGCTGCCGGGGGTCCAGCCGTCGCCGTCCCAGTAGCGGACGAAGCCGGGGATCGAGGGGTCGGGGTAGTAGCCCGGGGCCGGGCGGTCGTGCTCGGGGGTGGATTGGACCGTCATGCGTGCGTGACCCGCTTCGAGAGAATCGCAAATCGCAAGGAAATCGAACACGGCGTGTCGTCGCCGAGTCACAAAGAGTAGTACCGCCTCGGAAAAAATCTCGCCGATATCGCGGGAAACCGCTGTAAGAGATGACGCTCTCCCCGCTCTCACCCAGTGCCAGGCCCCCGGCGGGCCGCCGAGAGCACCTCACGAGCACAGGGAGAGACCGAGATGGGCAAGACCGTCGAGCAGGAGCTGAACGTCCAGCTGGTGCTGTCGCCGGAGCGCAGCGTGCCGGTGCCGGCGCGGCTGGAGTACCGGGAGGACGATCCTTTCGCCGTCCACATGACGTTCCACGTGGGCCAGGACGCCCCGGTCACCTGGGTCTTCGCCCGCGAGCTGCTGGTGGAGGGCGTCTTCCGCGCCTGCGGGACCGGTGACGTGCGGATCTGGCCGACCCGGATGGCCGGGCGCAGCGTCGTCTGCCTGGCGCTCAGCTCCCCGGCCGGCGACGCGCTGCTGGAGGCCCCGGCGGGAAAGGTGGCCTCGTGGCTGGAGCGCAGCCTGCGGCTGGTGCCCGCCGGTCAGGAGGAGGCGTCGATGGACGTGGACGCCGCGCTGGCGGACCTGCTCGGTTGACGGTGCGTCAGCACCGGCTTGCGGCGGCGGCGCAGCCGCACCGCGGCGAGCAGCAGCAGGCAGAGGCCGAGCAGGGGGTAGAGGGAGGCGAAGGGCTGCAGGGGCAACGGGATGGTGAGGTCGGTCTCGCCCTGGTGCGGGACCAGCCACATGGAGAAGGAGCAGCAGGCCACGGCCACGGTCACGGCGAGGGCCCGCCAGCGCACCCGTCCGTCCTGCCGGGCCCGTTCGTGCCCGGCCTCGGCGGCGAGGAGCACGAGCAGCGGCACGCACCAGACCCAGTGGTGGGTCCAGCTGATCGGCGAGACCAGCAGGCAGGTGACGGCCACGCAGACGTAGGCCCAGGCCTCGGCGCGCGGCAGGGTCTTGGCGCGCCGCTCCAGGCGCACGGCGACGGTCAGGCCGAGCACCAGCACGACGGCGGAGGCCACCAGCACGCTGACGCCCGCGTGCGGGGTGTGCAGCAGCCGGTCGATGGCGCCGCGCAGCGACTGGTTGTCGACGATGTACTCCTTGCCGACCCTGCGGGTGTCCCAGAGGTTCGCGGTCCAGAAGTCCCAGGAGGCGCGCGGCAGCACGAGCGCGCCGATGGCCACGGTGGCCGCGCAGGACAGGGCCGCGTTGAGGGCGGCCCGCGGGCGCCCTGAGAGCAGTAGGTAGACGGCGAAGAAGGCAGGCGTGATCTTGATGCCGGCGGCGAGGCCGATCAGCACGCCCTTGCCCCGCGACCCGTCGGGCCGTTGCAGGTCGGCCAGGACGAGCACGGCCAGCAGCAGGTTGATCTGGCCGTAGCGCAGGGTGTTGAAGACGGGCTCGAGCCAGACGCCGAACCCGGCCGCGAGCAGCACCACGGCCGGACGCAGGCCCGCGGAGGGCCATCTGACGAGCCGGCAGGACTGGTAGGCCAGCACCGCCAGCAGCAGCACGTTGCCGGCGGTCACCAGGATCCGCAGCACGGGGACCGCCAGCAGCGCGGTCGGGGTGAACAGCATGGCGGCGAAGGGCGGATAGGTGGCCGGCAGCGACCAGGAGCTGACGCGGATCGCGTACAGGTCCTGGCCGTGCAGGACGGCGGCGCCCTCGGCCCGGTAGACCAGCATGTCGACCATGGACATGTAGGTCAGGTGGCGCCAGACGGCATAGAGCAGCAGGGAGCAGAGCGCGGCCCAGAAGGCGGCCCGGGTGGGCCGGGGACGGGCCTCGCGCAGCTCGCGCCGCAGGGCGGCGGCGAACGGCTTGACCGTGGTCACGCAGCACTCCTTCTCTTCAGCACTGCGTGACCCTAACGGATATCCCCGCACGCCGCCGGTCGGGACCGGCGGCGGCCCGGTGTCAGCCCGTGTAGGCGGCGAAGGCCTTGGTGAAGTCCAGCGGGGACTGGACGACGGAGCTGCAGGTCGCGTCCGCGTAGGACTGCGCGCCGCCCGAGCACTGCTTGTCGCGGGTCGCGGACCACATGGCCAGCCAGGCGAGGTGCTTGGTGGCGGCGAAGCCCGCCAGCTGGCTCGCGTCGGCGACGGTGAAGACCTCGGTGCTGGTGTCGTTGACACCGATCATGGGGGTGACCGCGACGTGCTTCCAGGCCGTGGCGTCGTCCCAGCCGAAGATCGACTTGAGCTGGGCCTGGGTGGCGGTGGCGGCGGAGATCGCGTACTGGCCCATCTTGCCGCTGGGGCTCGGCGCGGCGCCGTCGCCGTAGTCCATCGCCATCACGTTGACCGCGCCGACGGTGACGCCCTGCGCCTTCGCGTCCTGGAGGATGTCGGTGCCGGACTGGATCAGGCCGGAGGGCAGCACCGGCAGGGTGTAGGAGACGTCCAGCGTCCTGCCCTTGGCCTTCGCACTGGCCTGCAGCTGGGCGATGGCCTGGTCGCGGCGGGTGATGCCGGCGGTGTCGGTGGTGGCGCCGCCCTCGATGTCGAAGTCCACCTTGGTCAGGCCGTAGGTGTCGATGACCTTCTGATAGGCCGTCACCAGCGAGCTGACGGAGGAGCAGCCCTCGGCCAGCTCGGTGCCGAAGGCGCCGCCGAAGGAGACCCGGACGTCCCCGCCGAGCGCGCGCAGCGCGGCGATCTGGCCGGGAACGCCGTCGGTGCTGGACAGGTCGCTGACGCCGCCCCACTTGGGAGTGCAGCCGCCGCCGTCGGTGACGAAGGCCAGGTTGAACGACTTCACGCCGGTGGCCTTGGCGGTGGCGACGATGTCGTAGGCGGGGTAGAGGGACGTGTCGACGTAGGGCGAGAAGCCGGCGGTTGCGCTGCTGCCGTTGCCCGAGGTGGCCGTCGCGGTCGGGGTCGCGGTGGGGGTGGGCGTCGCCGTCGCGGTGGCCGACTTGGTCGGCGTGGGGGTCGGAGTGGCGGTGGCCGACTTGGTCGGCGTCGGGGTGCTGGTGGGCTGCCCACTGGGGGTGGGTGCGCTGCCGGTCGAGCAACTGGCCCCGTTGATCGTGCAGTTGAGAGGAGCGCCGGAACCGGACACGACGAAGCCGATGACGGCGTGGGCGTCGGGTGCGAGCGTGCCGTCCCAGGAGGCGGGCGCGACGGTGATGTGCTGCCCGCTGGCGGTGAAGGTGCCGTTCCAGAGGGAGCTGATCTTCGCCCCGGCGGGGAGGTCGAAGCTGAGCTTCCAGTCGCTGATGGTGCTCCCGGTGGGGTTGCTGATGTCGTACTGGCCGGTGTAGCCGGAACCCCAGTCGCTGGTCGTCGAGTAGACCGCTCCGACGGAGGCGGCGTTGGCGCCGGCCGCGAGGGCTATCGCGCCGCCTGCGACGAGCGCGGCCGCGACGACGGAAGCCCCGAGGACGGCGGTCCGGCGGGGACGGCGGCGGTGCGCGCGGGAGCGACGGCCTGCGGTGCTGGAGTGCTGGGACATGCGGGGTTGCCTTCCACGGGGGGACAGGTTCCCGAGGCGCGCGGCGGGGGCGTGGGGGAAGGGGTTTCTGCGGTGTCCCCGCCGCGGGCTGCCTCGGTCGGCCCCGACGCTAGCGGCTCCGCCGTGACGGAAAGCCCTACCTCAGCGGGCGGTAGCCCTCCCTTATGCCCCCGTTAAAGTCGCACCCCGCCAGGGCGCGAGGAACTGCGCGACCAGCCCACCACCCACGGAGGTTCGACCCGCACCCGGGGTCGGACCTCCGCCAGCCTTCGGCCGGGGGCGCCCCCACCGCGGGAGGTGCCCCAGCGCAACCAGCCCACCACCCACGGAAGTTCGAAACCCGCACGCGGGGGGCGGACCTCCGCCAGCCTCCGGCCGGGGGCGCCCCCACCGCGGGAGGTGCCCCAGCGCAACCAGCCCACCACCCACGGAGGTTCGACCCGCACACCGGGTCGGGCCTCCGCCAGCCTTCGGCCGGCAGCGCCCCCACCGCGGGAGGTGCCCCAGCGCAACCAGCCCACCACCCACGGAGGTTCGACCCGCACACCGGGTCGGGCCTCCGCCAGCCTTCGGCCGGCAGCGCCCCCACCGCGGGAGGTGCCCCAGCGCAACCAGCCCACCACCCACGGAGGTTCGACCCGCACACTGGGTCGGACCTCCGTCAGGGGCGGGCTGGTCGCGCCCACGCGGCGGAGCCGCACATGTTCACAGCCTCGCGCCCCTGAAGGGGCCTCCGGCCCCTGAGCCGGGGCGGGCCGAATCACGCTCAGCGGAGTGCTCTACGGCGGCGGGGGGCGGGGGCCTTGGCCGGGGCGCCGGCACGGTGGAGGCGGAGTCGGACCTCCGCGCCGCCCAGGACGGACGGGCCGACCGTCACGTCGCCGCCCGTCGCCTCGGCGACCCTGCGGACGATGTCCAGGCCCAGGCCCGTCGAGCCCTCGCGGGCCGCACCGTGGCCCCGGCGCAGCGCGGACGCGGGGTCCGCGATGCCGGGGCCGGCGTCGGAGACGAGGACCAGGACCGCGTCCGGGGTCTCGTGGACATCCACGGCGAAGGCCGTCCCCTCCCCCGTGTGGCGGAACACGTTACCCAGCAGGGCATCCATGCAGGCCGCCAACTCGGTTGCGGCGACCGGGACCTGGACCGGACGCTCGGCGCCGGCCAGGGACCAGGCGCGGTCCTCGTCCTCGGCCAGCACGGACCAGAACTCGACCCGCTCGCGGATCACCTCCGCCGCGTCGCAGGACACCGCGGCCGCCCGGCCGGGGACCGCCGTCCCGGTCTCGCGGCCGCGCTCGCGGGCCGTGCGGATGATCTGGTCGACCTCGCGCTCCAACTGAGCCACGGCGTGGCGGGTCTGCTCGGCGGGCTCGCCCGAGCCCAGGCTCTCGGCGTTCAGCCGCAGCACCGTCAGCGGGGTGCGCAACCGGTGCGAGAGGTCCGCGGCCAGTTCCCGCTCGGCCGCGACCAGCGCGGTGATCCGGTCCGCCATGGTGTTGAACGCCACGGCGGCGTCCCGGAGTTCGGGGGGCGAGTCGTCGGCCTGGGGCACCCGTACCGCCAGGTCGCCGTCGCCGAGGGCGCGGGCGCCGGCCGCCAGACGGCGGGCCGAGCCGACGATCCGGGTGCCGAGCCGGTCCGCGACGCCGACCGAGATGGCGACGAGGACCAGCGCCACCCCGCACAGCAGCAGCCAGGCCGTGGTCACCCCCTTCGTCAACTCCGCGTCGGGGATCAGCACTTCGACCACCGCGACCTTGCCGCCGCTGACGCCCACCGGCTCCAGGTAGGCGTAGCCGCCGGGCACCACGGCCGTGGCGCTGCGGCCGTCCGCGGTGACCTGGCGCACCTGGGCGGCGCTGACGTGGGTGGGGCCGAGCAGGCCGCCGTCGGGCAGGTGCACCGCGAGCAGGCCGGCCGCGCCGGCGTCGGAGCTGGCCAGGGCGGGTTCGAGGCGGTCGCGGTCGGTGGTGATGGCCAGCGCGGGGCCGACGGTGGCGGCCTGGCGCTCGGCCGCGGTGAAGGCGCGCTCGCGCGCGGTCTCCCGGACCATCAGGCCCAGCGGGATCAGGAAGGCCAGCGCGACCATGGTGGTCACCGCCACGCAGACCTTGAACAGCGCCCATCTCATCCCGCGAGGCCGCCGTCCGCCGTGACATCGCGCTGCACGCCGACGCCGCGGACGGTGTGCAGGTAGCGCGGCCGCGAGGCGGTCTCGCCGAGCTTGCGGCGCAGCCAGGACAGGTGGACGTCGATGGTCTGGTCGGTGCCGTAGGGCTGGCGCCAGACCTCGGCCAGCAACTCCTTGCGGGAGACGACGACGCCGGGCCGGGCGGCGAGGAAGGCCAGCAGGTCGAACTCACGCCGCGTCAGGTCCAGCGGGCGCCCGTCCAGCTGGGCCTCCCGGCGCTGCACGTCGATGCGCAGGCCGCCCACGCTCAGCTGCTGGCCCGCGCCCGGCCCGGTGCCGTAGCGGCGCAGCACGGCGGCCATCCTGGCGCTGAGGTGCTCTGCCGAGAAGGGTTTGACCAGGTAGTCGTCGGCGCCGTCGTTCAGCAGCCGGATGATCTCGCTCTCCTCGTCGCGGGCGGTGGAGATGATGACCGGGATGTCGGTCACGCCGCGGATCATCTTCAGCGCCTCGCCGCCGTCGAGGTCGGGCAGGCCGAGGTCGAGGATCACCACGTCGCAGCCCACCTGGGCGACTTCGCGCAGTGCCTCCAGCGCGGTGCCGACGCTGCGGACCGCGTGCCCGCTCTCCGTCAGGTGCCGGATCAGCGCGGAGCGAACGAAAGGATCATCCTCGACCACCAGCACTGTTGCCATGGACGTGACGGTAGCCCATTCGGCTGACGGGCCAGTAACCCCGCGCGGCATACTGACCCGGTGCGGAAAGTGGTGCTGCGGGTGACGGCCTGGGCGGCCGCGACCGGGGCGGCGGTCGGGGTGTCCTGGTTCGGCGTGCACCGGGTGCTGCGGGACGACTCGTTCCAGCAGCCGCGGGTGCTCGCCCTGCAGCCCGAGGGGCTGGCGTCCACGGCGGCGAGCACGCCGCCGGCCGTGATCGGCGTGGCGACGCAGGCGCCGACGCCGAGCCCCTCGCCGACGCGGACGGCGCCGTCGGCGCACCCGCACAACTCCCCCGCGCGGACCGCCGGTTCGCCTGCGGCCGGCTCCTCCGGGCAGGTCACCGCATACACGCCGCGCGGCGGCCGGATCGTGGTGTCCATGGGCGCGGACTCGGCCTCGCTGGTCACCGCCGTCCCGGACAACGGCTGGGCGATGCACACCTGGACCGGCGACGGCTGGCTCCGGGTCGACTTCAGCCAGGGCAGCGTCGAGTCCGTCTTCTACGTGACCTGGAACGGCCATCCGCCGTCGGTGCAGACGGAGGTCATGGGCGGCTGAGCGGTCCGGTCGCGCTCAGAACAGCTTGCCCGGGTTGAGCAGGTTGTCCGGGTCGAAAGCCGCCTTGAGCCTGCGTTGCATCTCCAGGCCCACCGGGCCGAGTTCGCGGGCGAGCCACTCCTTCTTGAGCAGGCCGACGCCGTGCTCGCCGGTGATCGTGCCGCCGAGGTCCAGGCCCAGCTCCATGATCGCGTCGAAGGACGCCCGGGCCCGCGCCGCCTGGTCCGGGTCGGCGGCGTCGAAGACGACGACGGGGTGGGTGTTGCCGTCCCCCGCGTGGGCGACGACACCGATGGTGAGGTCGTACTCGGCGGCGATGGCGGCGGTGCCGTCGAGCATGGCGGCGAGCCGGGAGCGCGGCACGGCCACGTCGTCGATCATCGTGGTGCCCAGGCTGTCCAGCGCCGGCAGCGCCAGGCGGCGTGCCTCCAGCAGCAGTTCGGACTCGGCGCTGTCGGCGGCGGGCACCACGTCGGTGGCCCCGGCGGCTCGGCACAGCTCCGCGACGGCGGCCAGGTCCCCGGTCGGGTCGGTGCTGTCGAAGCCGACCAGCAGCAGGGCGGCCGTGGAGTCGGGCAGGCCCATCCGGGCGAGGGCGTTGACCGCGCGGACGGTGGTGGTGTCCATCAGCTCCATCAGCGACGGCGTCCAGCCCGCCTCCATCACCGCGCAGACGGCCGCGCCCGCGTCCCCGGTCGAGGCGAACTCCGCGGCCAGCACCAACTGCGGCGGCGGGGACGGACGCAGCGCCAGCACGGCCCGGACGACGACACCGAGCGTGCCCTCGGAGCCGACGAAGAGCCGGGTCAGGTCGTAGCCGGCGACGCCCTTCGCGGTGCGGCGCCCGGTGGTCAGCAGCCGTCCGTCGGCGAGCACGACGTCGAGGCCGAGGACGTACTCGGAGGTGGTGCCGTACTTGACGCAGCAGAGGCCGCCGGAACCGGTTCCGATGTTGCCGCCGATCGTGCAGGACTCCCAACTGGAGGGGTCCGGCGGATAGTTCAGCCCGTGCCGGGCGACGACCCGGGACAGCTCGGCGTTGACCACGCCGGGTTCGACGACGGCGATCCGGTTGACCGGGTCGATCTCCAGGATCCGGTTCATCCTGAGCAGCGAGAGCACCAGCCAGCCACTGGCCGCGTTGGCGCCGCCGGACAGACCGGTGCGGGCGCCCTGCGGGACGACGGGCACCCTGAGTGCGGTCGCGGTCCGCAGCACGTGCTGGACCTGCGCCACGGTCTCCGGGAAGACCACGGCGGCGGGCGTGCCGGAGTCGCAGAACCCGGCCATGTCCTGGGCGTAGCCGCGGGTCACGTCGGGGTCGGTGAGCACGGCGTCCTGCGGGAGCCCGTCCAGCAGACGATCGATCAGATCGCTCATGCGCCCAAGCATGCACCCCCGGGCGGGCCCTGGACAGTAGGCCGCCGGGGCCGGCGCGGACTGGGCAGTCGTTGCCGTCAGGGGCGGCTCCGCTGTACACCTTGCTCAGCGGACCTCCCGGTCCGCCGGACGACCCGCACCGAGGAGCGAGCCATGGGCGCGATCGACGCACTGGACGCGGCCCTGCTGGAGCTGTACGCCGAGGACCCGCGTCCGGGGGTGCTGGAGTGCTCGCGGCGGCTCGGGGTGGCCCGCGGCACGGTACAGGCCCGGCTGGACCGGCTGCGGGCCCGCGGGGTGATCCGCGGCGCCGCCCCCGAGCTGGACCCGGCCGCGCTGGGCTACCCGGTGACGGCCTTCGCGACCCTGGAGATCTCCCAGGGCCAGGGCGCGGACGTGCGGGCGCACCTGGCCTCGGTGCCCGAGGTGCTGGAGCTGCACACGATCACCGGGCAGGGCGACATGCTCTGCCGGATCGTCGCCCGCTCGAACGCGGACCTGCAGCGGGTGATCGACCTGGTCATCGGCTTCGACGGGATCGTCCGCGCCTCGACGGCGATCGCCCTGGAGAACCCGGTGCCGTTCCGCGTCCTGCCGCTGGTGCGCGAGGCCGCCCGGGACCGAGCCTGACGCGGAGTCAGCGGCAGGACGGCACCGGGTCAGCAGTGGGGGACGTTCGCGGCGTCGTGGTTCTGCAGGGCCTTGAGGGCGCCGACGGCCTGGTTGAGCGTCTCGACCGGGACCAGCAGCAGGCCCTTGGGCGTGTCGACCTTGGCGTCCGAGCACTCGCTGCGGGGCACCAGGAACACGGTGGCGCCGTCCCGGGCGGCCGCCCTGGTCTTGAGCGCGACCCCGCCGACGGCGCCGACGTTGCCCGAGTCGTCGATCTCGCCGGTCCCGGCGACGTTCTGACCGTTGGTCAGGTCCCCGGCCGCCCCCGCCTTGCCGGTGCCGTTCCCGTCGAGCTGGTCGACGATGCCCAGGGTGAACATCAGCCCGGCGCTCGGGCCGCCGACGTCGGCGAGCCTGAGGGTGACCTTGACCTGGGCCGGGTTGAGGTGCAGGTAGCCGAGCGCGGCGGCGACCGCGGAGTTCTGCGACTCGGTCATGGCCTGCTGGTTGATCTGGTTGACCTGCTCGACGCTCTGCCCCGAGGGATACACCTGCTCGTGCGGGACGACCGCGCGCGCGGGGTCCCACCAGGCGTGGAACACCTGGGAGACGTTGGGCAGGTCGTCGGGCCCGGTGACCTCGATGGTGGTCATCCGCAGGTTGCCCACGGTCGGACGGGTGCTGTGACCGGTGACGGTGATGACCCGCTGGCCGTTGTGGGAGCCGAGGGTGTCGGCGGTGATGCCCGGCTGCTCGATCGCGAAGGGCAGGCGGGCCAGGAACGCCACCAGCAGCAGGGCGGCGACGAGCGCCGCACAGATCACGAGCCGCACCGGCCGACTCAACCTGGAGAGAGACACGCCCCCGATATAAGCACAGCGGCCACGTGCCCCTCCCCCAGGGGCGCGGGCTTCTGCAGAAGAGCATCCCCCGCAGGGGGCGCGAGGAACGGCGCGAGCAACACACCACTCATGGAGGTTCGTCCCGCAGATGGGTCGGACCTCCGCGGGTGGTGTGTTCCTCGCGCCCGGGGGGTGCCTGGTTGCTCCCGTGCCGACGGAAGTGGCCGCCCGGGGCAGCGGGGGACGGCGACTTATCCGAGCGCCTCGGCGAGTTCGCGGGAGGCGAGGGCGACGCGTTCGCCCACCCGGTCCGTGGGGGCGTCGCCGAGCAGCAGGACGCCGACCGCGCCCTCGACGCCGGGGACGCCGCGCAGCGGCGCCGCGACGGCCGCCGCGCGGTCCTCGCCCCGGGCGCAGACGTAGGGCGCGGCCGCCCCCCCGCGGGCCTGCAGGATGGCGCGCCCGGCCGCGTTGTCGTCGAGCGCGTGGCGGACACCCGTGCGGTAGGCCACGTGGAAGTCGGTCCAGGTGGGCTCCACGACGGCCACGACCAGCGCCTCCGCGCCGTCCACCAGGGTCAGATGGGCCGTCGCGCCCACCTCCTCCGCCAGGCTACGCAGCGCGGGGAGCGCGGCCTCGCGGACCAGCGGGTGCACCCGGTTGGACAGCCGCAGCACGCCGAGGCCGACGCGGGCGCGGCCGCCCAGGTCGCGGCGGACCAGGCCGTGGAGTTCCAGCGTGGCCAGCAGCCGGTACACGACGGTGCGGTTGACGCTCAGTCGGCCGGCGAGCTCGGTGACGGTCAGGCCCGCCTCGGAGTCCGCCAGCAGTTTGAGCACGCGGACGCCGCGGTCGAGCGTCTGCGAGGTCTCGGCGGTCACGACTGGCTTCCCCCTTCCGCACGGCGAAGCTGTGGCTGGTGGGCAGGAACGTAGTGACCCTGTCCGCCCAGCGGAAGACCCTGTCCAGAATCCGGTCATCATTTGTTATCAACCGACCAGGCAACCGCGGGGTCCCCTTCGGTCGTCTAGCCGTTCGATCCTGCGTGTCCGTGCCACCCACCGGAGAGCCACCGCCCGATGTCCCGATCCGAGCAGCGCCGACGTTCCGGCGGCGGCACCCGCCGCGCAGCGACGCCCGCACGCAGGGGACGGGGGCGTCGCCGACAGGCGGCCCGGCGGCGGAGCCGGGGGCCGCGCGCACTCGTGGCCCTGGTACTGGTCGCGCTGCTCGCCGGGACCGGCTACCTGCTGCACCGTCAGAACGCCCCCGCCGCACGGGCGACCGGGGACGCGCTGTCCCCCTCCGCCCGCCCTCGCGCGAGCACCGCGGCCGTGACGAGCACGAGCCCCTCGCCGCGCGCGAAGGCGTCGGGCTCCCGCCCGGCGACCTGGTTCCCGCAGCACGGCCCGGGCACCTTCGCCTCGGCGCACGGCGGCACGGCCCGCTTCGGCACCGGCAGACTGCTGCGCTACGACGTGAAGGTGGAGCAGGGCCTCGCGCAGACCGCCGACGGCTTCGCCGCCCAGGTGGACGCCATCCTCGACGACACGCATCGGGGCTGGGCGGCGGGCGGACTGTGGTCCTTCCAGCGGGTCTCCTCGGGCCCGGTGGACTTCACCGTCTACCTGGTCACGCCGGACACCACGGACCGGATGTGCGCCAAGTACGGCCTGGACACCGGCGGTTGGGTGAACTGCAGCGCGGGGAAGCAGGTCGTGATGAACGTCAAGCGGTGGCTGCTGCTGACCCAGTACTACACCGGGCAGGCCGACGAGTACCACGCGCTGGCGATCAACCACGAGGTCGGCCACCGGCTCGGGCACGGCCACGTCACCTGCCCGGGCGCAGGTAGGCCGGCGCCGGTGATGATGCAACAGATCAAGGGCATGCACGGCTGCGTCCCCAACGGCTGGCCCTACGACGGCAAGGGCCACTACCTCACCGGCCCCGCGGTGTAGGGGCGCTGACAGCGGCTCAGCCTGCGGCTGCCTCCCCCGGCCGGGCAGCCCAGCGCCCCCGGGCGGAGTCCCGGGGCGGGTCCGCCTCAGTCGATGCGGGTGGCCCACTCCCTGATCTTCGCGATCCGCGCCTGCAGCTGCCCCGCTGTGCAGGCCGCCGTCAGCGGGCCGCCGCAGACACGGCGCAGCTCGTTGTGGATGGTGCCGTGCGGCTGGCCGGTGCGGTGGTGCCAGGCGCCCACCAGGCCGTTCAACTCCTTGCGCAGCTCACCCAGTTGCTGGTGGGTCACCACTGGCCGCTTCTCTGCGGGCAGCTCCAGCAGGTCGGCCTCCTCGGCCGGCTTGGACCTGGAGCGCTGGATCTGCCGGTGCTGACGACGCTGCAGCAGCAGCTGCACCTGGTCCGGCTCCAGCAGCCCGGGGATGCCGAGGTAGTCCTCCTCCTCCTCGGAGCCGGCATGCGCCTGCATGCCGAACTCCTTGCCGTCGTAGAGGACCCGGTCGAAGACGGCGTCGGACTCCAGCGCCTCCCAGGGCAGTTCGTCCAACCCGGCATCGGCCTCGTCCTTGGTCTTCTCCGCCTCGGCGAGCAGCGCGTCCTCCTGCGCGAACAGGCCGTCCTCGCCCTTCTTCTGACGGTCCAGCACGTGGTCGCGCTGGAGCTCCATCTCGTTGGCGAAGCCCAGCAGGACCGGAATGGTCGGCAGGAACACGGAGGCGGTCTCGCCGCGCTTGCGGGCGCGCACGAAGCGGCCGACGGCCTGGGCGAAGAAGAGCGGCGTGGAGATCGAGGTGGCGTAGACGCCCACGGCCAGCCGGGGCACGTCCACGCCCTCGGAGACCATGCGTACCGCGACCATCCAGCGCGAGTCGGACTCGGAGAAGTCCGAGATCCGCTTGGACGCCTCGGCCTCGTCGGAGAGGACGACGGTCGGCTTCTCGCCGCAGACCTCGCGGATGATCTTGGCGTAGGCGCGGGCGGACTCCTGGTCGGAGGCGATCACCAGGGCGCCCGCGTCCGGGATGGACTTGCGCACCTCGGTCAGCCGGCGGTCGGCCGCGCGCAGCACGTTGGGCATCCACTCGCCCTGGGGGGCGAGCGCGGTGCGCCAGGCCTGGGCGGTGACGTCCTTGGTCATCGGCTCGCCGAGACGGGCGGCCAGCTCGTCGCCCGCCTTGGTGCGCCAGCGCATGTTGCCGCTGTAGGAGAGGAATATCACCGGCCGGACGACGTGGTCGGCGAGCGCGTTGCCGTACCCGTAGGTGTAGTCCGCGACGCTGCGCCGGGCCCCGTCCGGGCCGGGCTCGTAGCGGACGAAGGGGATCGGATTGGTGTCCGAGCGAAACGGCGTACCCGTCAACTGCAGCCGCCGGGTGGCCGGTTCGAAGGCCTCGAAGATCGCGTCGCCCCAGGACTTGGAGTCGCCCGCGTGGTGGATCTCGTCCAGGATGACCAGGGTCTTGCGCTGCTCGACGCGGTTGCGGTGCAGCATCGGGTTGACGCCGGCGCCGGCATAGGTGATCACCACCCCGTCGTAGTCCCGGGGCAGCGGCCCGCTGCTGTACGCCGGGTCCAGCTTGATCCCTATCCGCGCGGCGGCCTCGGCCCACTGCTTCTTCAGGTGCTCCGTCGGCGCGACCACGGTGACCTGCTGGACGACGTGGTTGTGCAGCAGGTACGACGCCAGCGTCAGGGCGAAGGTGGTCTTGCCCGCGCCGGGCGTCGCGACCGCCAGGAAGTCCCGGGGCTGCGTCTCGATGTACTTCTCCATCGCGGCCTGCTGCCAGGCCCGCAGCTTGCCCGCGGTACCCCAGGGGGCGCGCCCGGGGAAGGCGGGAGACAGGTGATGGGAGCTGGTTGCGGTACTCACGGTCTCCGAGGGGTCGGCCAGTGGGACAACCAGAGAAGACTACCGGCGAAGCCGGAGCTACCCGCGCAGCGCGCGCAGCCCGTCCGCGATGTCCTTGACCTCGTCGAGCTCCCCCGTCGCCACCGCGACGACCAGGATCTCCGCCGCATCGATGTCGGGCCGCAGCTCCACACCGTTGAGTGCGAGAAAGGTCACGCAGCTCAGCCAGGCGGTGCGCTTGTTGCCGTCCAGCAGGGGACGGTTGACGGCCAGCGACTGCAGGAGCGCCGCGGCCTTCTCCATCAGACCTGGGTAGGCCTCCTCGCCGAACATCGCTGCGGAGGGGCGGTGCGCGGCCGACTCGAGCAAGCCGATGTCGCGCACCACCACGTCCATGTCGTCGCAGGCGTGCTCGGCGACGATGAGGATCTCCTCGGCCGAGAGGTAGAGAAAGCTCACTTGAGCCGCTCCATGAGCTCCCGCCACTTGGCCGCCTGCTCCAGCGCGGTGCGACGCACCATCGCCTGCTGCGTCGTCCGGGCCAGGTACTCCTCCAGCGCTGTGACCACTATGGCGTGCATGCTCACCCCCTCCGCCTCAGCGCGCTCCCGCAGGGCCTCGTTCAGGTCGTCCCGAAGACGCAGGTTCATCGCCATGACGCCAGGTTAACTCCTATGACCCCAAAGTGGTACCACTCGATCGGGTGATCCGGCCGCTCACCGCCGCGCCGAGGAGGGCGACGGCGGCCATGGTCCAGAAGATGGCGGCGAAGCCGCCCGCGCCGTGGCCGACGGAGGCGAAGAGGACGCCCGCGAGCAGGGTGAGCGAGACGTTGCCCAGGGAGTCGCTGACCTGGAGGGACGCGGAGTTGGCGCCGGTGTCCTCGGGGGTGGACAGGTTCAGCGTCAGCACGCCGATGCTGGCGAACATCAGCCCCATGCCGATGCCACCGCAGGCCCAGCCCACCGCCACCAGCCACGCGGGGACGGACGGGACCAGTGCCGTCGAGGCCACCGCGATGGCCAGCGCGGAGGCGACGAAACCGCCGCGGATCAGCAGCGGGCGGCGCGACTCGGCCCAGCTCCGGCCCTGCAGGAAGGAGCCGAGCGCCCAGCTGAGCGCGCCGCTGGTGAGCGAGAGCCCGGCCAGCGTCGGCGACAGCCCGCGCTGGGAGACCAGCATCAGCGGGATGAACGCCTCCGCCGTGAAGAACGCGCCCGCGGCCACGCCGCGCAGCAGCACCACCGTGGGCAGCCCGCGCGCGGCCCGGAAGGTGCCGGGCGGCAGCAGCCGCACCGCGGTCGGCGCGACCAGCGCCAGCCCGGCCGCCGCGGGCAGCAGCGCCAGCAGGTCCAGCCGCTGTCCGGCGTACTGCAGCAGGCCCGCGCCTGCGGCGAGCCCGAGGGCGAGCAGCAGCCGACGCCGGTCGAGCGCCCAGGTGGGCGCGGACTCCGGCTCGAGCGAACGAAGTTGAGGCAGCATCAGCACCAGCGGCAGCACCACCAGGACCGGGATGGACAGGAACACCCAGCGCCAGCCGATGTTCTCGGTCACCGCCCCGGAGACCAGCGGCCCGACGATGGACGGCAGCACCCAGGCCGCGGAGAAGGCGGAGAACACCTTCGGCCGCAGCCGCTCCGGGTAGGCGCGGCCCGCCACGACGTACAGCGCGACGATGACCATCCCGCCGCCCAGCCCCTGGGTGGCCCGGCCGCCGACGAAGGTCCACATGTTCTGGGCGGTGCCCGCGATCACCAGTCCCGCGCCGAAGAGCGCGATGCCGAGCCCGAGGGGCGCGAGCGGGCCGCGCTTGTCGCACCACTCCCCCGAGACGACCATCGCGAGCAGGCTCGCGGTGAAGTACCCGGAGAAGGCGAAGGCGTACAGCCCGAGCCCGTGCAGCGCGCGGGCGGCGACGGGCATGGCGGTGTTGACGGCCATCGCCTCGAACGCGATCAGCAGGACGCAGGAGACGATGCCGATCGTCAGCATGCGGTAGGGCCGGTCGAGGACGCCGGGGAGGCAGTCGTCGGCGACGGCGGAGGAGGAGCGGGCGAGCGTGGTCACCGGGCCATGGTAAGGGGCAAGAGCGACAGTCGCCTCTGTCATTTCTTGCGGGCACATTGCCGGGCATTGCAATCGTCCGCAGACGATTGACGCCCTGCGGGCGGGCCTGGCTGACTGTTCTTCAGCAAAGCCCGCCCGCGTGCCCGAGTGGTTCAGGGGATCGCCTGCAAAGCGGTTTACACCGGTTCGAATCCGGTCGTGGGCTCTGTTCACTCCGGCGGGGGCCGCGCAGCGGTTCCCGCCGGAGTCATGGGGTGCCCGAACGCGGAACCCCGAAGCGGCCGCGCGCCCCGCCCCGGGCGGCGGCTTCCGCCGCGGCCCGGTCACGCGAAGCGGCTGCCCGGGCGCGGCGCATGGGCCTGGGGCCGCCCGACGGTGACTGCCGCAGGTGCGGGAGACCCGGACTCCTCCGGCCTGCGCCGGGGGCGGCGGTGCGCCGGAGGCGGCCGGCCCCGCCAGCACCGCACCCTGCCCGGCTGGGCCGGGGTGCCTCCATCGCGCGGAATCCGTCCGGGATGTGACGGAGGATCAGCGTGAGCCGGTCGGCGTCTCCACCTTCCGCACCCGCGTCGGCGCCCCGCCCACGCGGCGCTCGCGGACCGGGCGGCCGCGGAGTCGCGGCAGCCGCTCCCCTCCGGCGAGGAACGAGCTGGGCGCGGAGGACCCGCCGGACAGGAACCGCCGCGGCGCGACGGCCACAGGCACGGGGAGCCTCCCGCCCGCCCGCTACCGCTCCGCTCAGGCACCACGCAGCACCGCGGCCACCCGCGGGGAATCCCTCCCGCAGGTGGGCCGCGACGGCCACAGGCACGGGGAGCCTCCCCGCCCGCTGCCGCTCCGCTCACGCACCGCGCAGCACCGCGGCCACCCGCGGGAGATCCCTCCCGCAGGTGGGCCGCAACGGCCACAGGCACGGGGAGCCTCCCGCCCGCCCGCTGCCGCTCCGCTCAGGCACCACGCAGCACCGCGGCCACCCGCGGGGAATCCCTCCCGCAGGTGGGCCGCCTCCCGAGTGGTGGGCCAGCCACCTCCCGGGTGGTGGGCCGGTGCTCGCGCCCCTGGCGGGCCGGTCTCAGTGCAGAGGGGCGACGTCGTCGGCGGGGATCGGCAGGCGGGAGATGTCCGCGCCCGTCGCGGCGCGGACCGCCGCGGCGATCGCCGCGGGGGCGACGACCGCCGGGGCCGCGCCCACGGCCTTCGCGCCGAAGGGCGCGACGACGTCCCGCTCCTCCGCGAGCAGCGCGATCCGCACGGCCGGTGCGTCCAGCGAGGTGGGCAGCCGGTAGGCCGCGAAGGACGTACCGCCCACGTACCCGCCCTCGACCGGCAGGTCCTCCATCAGGGCCATGCCCAGGCCCTGGGTCACCCCGGCCTCGATCCGGGCGGCGATCTGCGCCGGGTTCAGCGCGCGGCCCACGTCCTGGGCCACCGTCACGTCCACCACCCGCACCGTGCCCAGCTCGATGTCGACGTCCACCACGGCCCGCATCGCGCAGAAGGCCAGCGAGACGAAGGCGTCACCCTGGCCGGTCTCGGCGTCCAGCGGCTCGGTCGGGTGGGGGCGGCACTGGGCCGTGGCCCACAGGTCCTTGCCCTCCAGGGCCTCCAGCACCGGCATGCCCAACACCCCGTCGTACGAGGTGATGCGGCCGTCCTTGATGCTGAGCAGCTCCGGGGACATCGCGAACTTCGCGGCCAGCGGCTGGAGCAGCTGGTGACGGACCATCAGCGCCGCCCGCTCGACCGCTCCACCCGCGACCCAGGTCTGGCGGCCGCGCGCGGCGGGGCCGGTGCCCGGCTGGTCGGTGTCGACGGCGGCGATGTAGACGTCCTCGACGCCGAGCACCTCCTGGACGATCTGCTTGGCCAGCGTCTGGAAGCCGGAACCCGGGTCCACCGCCGGGCAGATGACGGACGCCTGCGAGCCGGTGACCCGCACGGAGGCGGTGGCCACCTCGTCGGTGCCCTCGATGCCGAGCATGTGGACCAGGCCCACCGCGTAGCCGATGCCCCGTCGCACCGCGCCCGGATCGCCCGCGCCGCCGGGGCCCTCGGGCAGCAGCCACTCCGCGTCCGGCTGATCCACCGGCAAAGGCGGCAGCGGCTCCGCGGCCACCGCGTCCAGCAACTCCCGTACCGGAGCGGGGCAGGTGACGGCCTGTCCGGTGGGCAGCAGGTCGCCGGTCGCCATCACGTTGCGGCGGCGGATCTCCAGCGGGTCCAGTTCGAGCGCGGCGGCCAGCCTGTCCATCTGCGACTCGTAGGCGAATGCCGCCTGCACCGCGCCCTCGCCGCGCATCCGGCCGGCGGGCGGGTTGTTGGTGCGCACCGCCCAGGCGTCCACGAAGACGTGCGGGACCACGTACGGCCCCGCCGCGAGGGCCGCCGCCTGCGCCAGCGCCTCGCTGCTCACGTCCGCGTACGCGCCGCCGTCCAGCAGCAGTTGGGCCTCGACCTTCACCAACCGGCCCTCGGCGTCCGCGTGGTGGCGGTAGCGCAGCAGCGCCGGATGCCGGTGCGGGTGGGTGAGGAAGGACTCCTCGCGGGTCAGCGCCATCTTCACCGGGTGCCCGGTGCGCAGCGCGAGCAGCGCGAGCACCGCCTGGAAGCCGAGGTCGTCCCGGTCCGTCGTGGCGCCGGGGACGCCGCTGACGACCAGGCGGACCCGGTCCGGCTCCAGGCCCAGGCAGCCGGCGATCCGGTCGCGGTCGCCGTGCGGGTCGGTGGACGCGACGTGCAGTTCCACGCCGCCGTCCGGGCGCGGCACGGCGAGGCCGGCCTCGGCGGCGAGCGGCGCGGGGTCCTGGCGGCCGACCCGGTACAGGCCCTCGACGACGACCTCGCCGACCACGTCCGGGTCGCCGAAGCGGACCGGCTGGTGCCGGAAGAGGTTGCCGTCGGGGTGCAGCGGAGGGGCGTGGAAGGACTGCTCGGGATCGGTCAGCGGCTCCAGCAGCTCCCAGTCCACGACGATCGCGGCGGCGGCCAGCCGGGCGGTGTCCGGGTGGTCGGCGGCGACGGCCGCGAACGGCTCGCCGTGGTGCCGGACCACGCCGGTGGCCAGCACCGGGCGGTCGTGGACGACGGGGCCGGTGGGCGCGCCGTCCGACACGCCGTCAGGTCCGGGCGGCAGGTCCTCCGCGGTGACCACGGCGTAGACGCCGGGGAGCGCCAGCGCCGCCCGGGTGTCGATGGAGCGGATCCGCGCGTGCGGGAAGGGCGAGCGGGCGACCGCGCCCCAGAGCAGGCCCTCGGCCCACAGGTCGGCGGCGTAGGGGAAGACGCCCATGGTCTTCGCGGGCGCGTCCTCCCGCACCGGCGAACTGCCCAGCCCGCGCCGGGGCGCGGCGGCCTGCACCGGCACGGCGGCGACGGCGGCGCCGGTGGCGCTGCCGGGGGCGCCTTCCGCCACGATGACCAGGTTGGTCAGCGTCTCCTCCGGCGAGGAGGGGGTCTTGGCGGGTTCGCTCATGCCCCGGCCTCCGGGCGGTGCTGGGTCGGCAGCGTGAAGGTACCGGTGGTGCTGTTCGGGTCGTCCGGTCCGTACCCGCCGTTGGCGGGCTGGTAGGCGTAGGCGTCGTAGTCGTAGCCGGCGTCGTACGGGCCGTGCTGGGCCGGGACGTCGGCGGTGGTCTCGGTCAGCGGGTCCACATAGACGGGCAGTTCACCGTCCTGAGGGCCCGTCAGGTCGAGCAGCCCGGCGGCGTCGAGCTCCGTCTCGCCCAGCTCCGTCGTGCCGGGCTCCTGGGCCGGTGCGGTGGCGGGCTCCTCCGCCGTGGTCTCGGCGCGAGCGGCGGCCACCTTGCGCACGGCCGCGAGCGCCCCCGCGTAGCCGGTGCAGCGGCAGAGGTTGCCGCACAGCGCCTGCCGGGCCTCCAACTCGGTGGGCTCGTGGTTGCGCTGGAGCAGGTCGTGCACGGCCATGGCGAGCCCGGGGACGCAGAAGCCGCACTGCA
The DNA here is from genome assembly GCF_042658505.1 of Streptacidiphilus monticola. Lineage (NCBI taxonomy): Bacteria > Bacillati > Actinomycetota > Actinomycetes > Kitasatosporales > Streptomycetaceae > Streptacidiphilus > Streptacidiphilus monticola. The sequence goes on from NZ_JBHSQJ010000015.1 coordinate 21,090, forward strand.
CCGCACCGGTCTCGGCCAGCGCCCGCTGCACGTCGGACGGCGTCCCGTCCTCGGCCAGGCCCTCGACGGTGCGGATCTCCACACCCGCGGCGAGCGCGGCGGGCACCAGGCAGGCGGCGGTCAGCTGGCCGTCGACCTGCACCGAGCAGGCGCCGCACTCCCCTTGGTCGCAGCCGGACTTGGCGCCGGCGAGACCGAGGCGCTCGCGCAGCACGTAGAGCAGGCTCTCGCCGATCCAGGCGTCCACGACCGGCCGGTCCAGGCCGTTGACGCGCAGGGTGTACGACGCGCGCGGCGAGTCGTCGAGGGTGAAGCCCTGGCTCGCCAGGGGGTCACCGGTCAGGTAGTCCGTCACTTCAGCGCCCTCCCGAGTGCGCGGCGGGCCAGCACCGACACCGTACGCCGCAGCCGGAGCACCGCGGCGCCCGGCCCCCCGTCCATGCCCTCGGGCGGCTCGGGGACGCAGGCGGAGGCGACGTAGTCGCCGAAGGCGGCAGCGGCGGCGGGCTCGATGGTGCGGTCGCCGTCCCAGTCGATGCAGCCGGCCACCCAGGCCTCGGCCTCAAGTGGCCGCAGCGGCACGGGAGCCACGGCCCCGACCGCGCAGCGGACGCTGCGCCGGGCCGGGTCGAGGACGACGGACACCGACGCGGTGGCCCGGCCCGGCCCGGTCCGCCCGGTGGCCTTGAGGTAGACCTGCGGCGCGTGCAGCAGCGGAACCCGGACGAAGGCCAGCAGTTCGCCCTCGCGCAAGGGGTCGATGCCGGTGAGCAGATGACTGACCGGCACCTCCCGGACGCCTTCCGGGCCGATCAGCGTGAGCGTCGCCTCCAGCGCGGCGAGCACCGGCAGGGTGTCTCCCGCGGGGTGGGCGGAGACGACGTTACCGCCCAGCGTGCCGACGTTGCGCACCTGCGGCGGGCCGACGGTGGCGGCCGCCTCGGCCAGGCCGGGGATCAGCGCGGCGAAGTCGGGACGGGCCATCCGCGCGTGGGTCAGGCCCGCGCCCAGCAGGGCCGCCCCGTCCTGGTACTGCCAGCCGCGCAGTTCCGCGATCCGGCCCAGGCCCAGCAGCGCCACCGGACGCAGCAGGCCGGCGTTGACCGCCCCCATCAGGTCGGTGCCGCCCGCGACCGGGACCGCGCCCGGCGCCTCGGCCAGCGCCTCGACCGCCTCCTCCAGCGATGCCGGGAGCATGATCGTCTGGTTCACTCGTGTCCCACCGTGCTCGGGCTGCTCACGCCGCCACCCTCATGGCCGTACGGTACGTGCAAACGCCCCTCCCGCGCACCCATCCTCGCACCGCCGCTGGGGACACTCTGGCACAGCCTCACACCCGCGGGGGCACCCCGTCCCTGGGATTGCCGGGGACACCGGGCCGCCGCTGCCAGGGCCGCGGCCCGGACTCGGGCCGGTACTCGACGCCGAGCGCGTCGAGGCGCGCGTAGTGGGCGGCGCGCATCCGCCGCTCGAAGCCGGCGAAGTCCCGCTCGGCGGGCTCGTCGGGCAACGGGGACCAGGCCACCTCCGCGAAGGCGGCGAGCCGGGGGAAGGCCCGGTAGTCGACCTCGCGGGCGTCGGCCGTGAACTCGGTCCACAGGTTCGCCTGAGTCCCGATCACATGCGCCGCCGCCTCCGGTTCCTGATGCAGCGTCGGGGGCACCGGCTCGAAGCGGTAGACGTCCTCGAGCGAGCGCACCCAGCCGATCGGCACGGGCTCGTCCGCCCCGGGTGCCTGCCGGTGGTCGAGGTAGACCTGCTGCTCGGGACACATCACCACGTCATGTCCGGCGCGGGCGGCGGCGATTCCGCCGGCGTACCCGCGCCAGGACGACACGGCCGCCCCCTCGGCCAGCCCGCCCTCCAGGATCTCGTCCCACCCGATCAGGCGACGGCCCCGGGCTGCGAGCCAGGCGTCGAAGTGGCGGATGAACCAGCTCTGCAGCGCGTCCTCGTCCGCGAGTCCGAGCTCCTTGATCCGCGCCTGCGCGGAAGGGCTGGCGCGCCACTGCTCCTTGGGGCACTCGTCCCCGCCGAGGTGGACGAAGGTCGAGGGGAAGACATCCAGCACCTCTTCGAGCACGTTCTCGAAGAAGCGGAGCGTTCCGTCCTCCACGTTGAGGACGTTCGGGTTGACGCCCCAGTCCGTCCAGGTCCGCAGCGCTGCGGTGTCGACGACGTCGTGGTTGCCCAGCTCCGGGTAGGCGGCGATGGCGGCCTGCGAGTGGCCCGGGACGTCGATCTCGGGGACGATGGTGATGTGCCGCTCGGCGGCGTAGGCGACGATCTCGCGCAGGTCGTCCTGGGTGTAGTAGCCGCCGTGCGGGGTGTCGTCCCGCCGTTGGGCGGTGCGGTAGCCCACCATGGACCTCTCGCGCCAGGCGCCTGCCCTGGTCAGCTCCGGGTAGCGCCGGACCTCGACGCGCCAGCCCTGATCGTCCGTCAGATGCAGGTGCAGGACGTTGAGTTTGTGCGCGGCGAGCAGGTCGAGGTAGCGGAGCACGTCGGCCTTGGGCAGGAAGTGCCGGGCCACGTCGAGCAGCACGCCGCGCCAGCCGAAGCGCGGCGCGTCGGCGATCGCGACGGCGGGCAGCGCCCACCCGCCCCGCTTGACCGGCGCCCGCCGGAACGCCTCGGGCCCGAGCAGTTGGCGCAGCGTCTGGGCGCCCCAGAACACCCCGGCCGCGTCCCCGCCGACGATGCGGACGCCGTCCGGATCCACCGTCAGCCGGTAGCCCTCGGCGGGCAGGGCGGCGTCGACGGCGAGGTCGATGCCGGGCCGGCCGGGCGGCAGGTCGTAGCCGGTGGCGGCCCCCAGGGCGGAACGAAGCCACCGCTCGGCGCTCCCGGCACCGGGGCCCGAGCCGAGCCCGGTCCCCGGCCCCAGCGTGAACACGCCTTCAGCGGTGGCCTGCTGAACGGAGGCGGGGGCGGGAACCAGCGCATGCGGCAGATGCATGGGCCGTATGCTGCCCCGGCCTCAGCTCACTTGTCTCCGTCGCCCTTCTTCGGGCCGCCGTCCAGGCCCTCCCAGATCTCCTTGCACATGGGACAGACCGGGTACTTCTTCGGGTCGCGGCTGGGCACCCAGACCTTGCCGCAGAGCGCGACGACGGGGGTGCCGGAGAGGGCGCTCTCCATGATCTTGTTCTTGTCGGCGTAGTGCGCGAAGCGCTCGTGGTCGCCGTCCCCGTGCGAGGTCTGCGGGACCGGCTCCACCAGCGTGCTCGTGCCACCAACCGGCTGCTCAGGCTCAAGGGTGCTCATGCCGCCCCAGTCTAGGCACGGCCCCGTGAGGGGCGCGAGGAACTGGGCGACCGGCCCACCAGCCGGGGAGGTCCGGCCCCAGGTGCGGGACGCACCTCCGCGGGTGGTGGGGTTGCTCGCGCAGTTCCCCGCACCCCACGGGGCCTTCGGCCCCAGGGGCGGCCCCTGGTGCTCAGTTCAGTGACGGGTCGTCAGGGTAGGTCGCGACCAGCGCCAGCGCACCGCGCTGGCGGCGCAGGACCGAGCGCCACAGGCGCTCGGGCTCGGGCGCGAAGACATCCCCGGGCTCGGAGTCGACCACGTACCACGCCCCCTCCAGCAGCTCGTCCTCCAGCTGCCCGGGCGACCAGCCCGCGTACCCCGCGAACACGCGCAGCGAACCCAGCTCCGCCGCCAGCAGTTCGGGCGGGGCCTCCAGATCGACCAGGCCGATCGCCCCGTGCACCCGGCGCCAGCCGAGCAGTTCCTCCTCGGGCTGCTCCCCGGGGACGACCGCTAGGGCCAGCGCCGAGTCCAGCCCCACCGGGCCGCCCTGGAACACCACCGGCGGCTCGCCGGCCAGCGCGGCCCACGGCTCCAGCACCGAGCCCACCGTGACCGGCGTCGGCCGGTTGAGCACGACCCCGAGGCTGCCCTCCTCGTCATGGTCGAGCAGCAGGACGACCGCGCGGTCGAAATTCGGATCCGTCAGCGCGGGCGTGGCCACCAGCAGTCGCCCGGTGAGCGAGACGGCCTCGGTCATGTCCGACATGATCCCGCTCCCCTTCCTCCCGGGGCAATCGAAACGCGCCACCTGTGGACCACTCTGAGACCTTGCCCACAGCCGCGCGCGTCGAAGGCCTACCCCGCCTGGGAGTTCACGATCCCTCGACAGACGGGAACCACCGGCACGGCCATTACCATCTCTCAGGGTGGCAACCCCCTGCCCACGCTTCCTCACCTTCTCCAGGATCGCGAGAACATGACCGACGACGTCCTGATCGTCCACGGCGGCAACCCGCTCGAGGGCGAGATCCGTGTCCGCGGCGCGAAGAACCTCGTGCCCAAGGCCATGGTGGCCGCTCTGCTGGGCCAGGAGCCGAGCCGCCTGCGCAATGTGCCGGACATCCGCGACGTCAAGGTGGTCCGCGGACTGCTGCAGCTGCACGGCGTCCTCGTGCAGGCGGGCGAGGAGGAGGGCGAGCTGGTCCTCGACCCCTCGCACGTCGAGGCCGCGAACGTCGCGGACATCGACGCGCACGCGGGCAGCTCGCGCATCCCGATCCTCTTCTGCGGCCCGCTGCTGCACCGCCTCGGCCACGCGTTCATCCCCGGTCTCGGCGGCTGCGACATCGGCGGCCGGCCGGTGGACTTCCACTTCGACGTGCTGCGCCAGTTCGGCGCGACCGTCGACAAGCGCCCGGAGGGCCTCTACCTGGAGGCGGCCCAGCGGCTGCGCGGCTGCAAGATCGAGCTGCCGTACCCGTCCGTCGGCGCCACCGAGCAGGTGCTGCTGACGGCCGTGCTCGCCGAGGGCGTGACCGAGCTGCGCAACGCGGCCATCGAGCCGGAGATCGTGGACCTCATCTGCGTGCTGCAAAAGATGGGCGCGATCATCTCGATGGGCACCGACCGGACCATCCTGATCACCGGCGTGGACCGCCTCGGCGGCTACACCCACCGGGCCCTGCCGGACCGCCTGGAGGCGGCCTCCTGGGCTTGTGCGGCGCTCGCCACCGCGGGCGACATCTACGTCCGCGGCGCGCGCCAGCTGGAGATGATGACCTTCCTGAACACCTTCCGGAAGGTCGGCGGCGCCTTCGAGGTGGACGACGAGGGCATCCGCTTCTGGCACCCCGGCGGCGAGCTCAAGGCCATCGCCCTGGAGACGGACGTGCACCCGGGCTTCCAGACCGACTGGCAGCAGCCGCTGGTCGTCGCGCTCACCCAGGCGGCCGGGCTGTCCATCGTGCACGAGACCGTGTACGAGTCCCGGCTGGGCTTCACCTCGGCGCTGAACCAGATGGGCGCGCACATCCAGCTCTACCGCGAGTGCCTGGGCGGCACGCCGTGCCGCTTCGGCCGGCGGAACTTCCTGCACTCCGCGGTGGTCTCCGGCCCCTCGAAGCTGCAGGGCGCGGAGCTGGTCATCCCCGACCTGCGCGGTGGCTTCTCCTACCTGATCGCCGCCCTGGCCGCGCAGGGCACCTCGCGCGTCCACGGCATCGACCTGATCAACCGGGGCTACGAGAACTTCATGCAGAAGCTCACCGCCCTCGGCGCCCACATCGAGACGCCGTAGGCGTCCCGGCGCATACGGCAACGGCCGGTCACCCCGAAGGGTGACNGGTGACCGGCCGTTGCCGTATGCCTGCCTCGGGCTCACTTGCCCTTGGCGGCCTCCTTCAGCTTGGAGCCCGCGGAGACCTTGACGCTGAAACCGGCCGGGATCTGGATCGGGTCGCCGGTCTGCGGGTTGCGGGCGGTACGAGCCGCACGGTGGGTGCGCTCGAAGGTCAGGAAGCCGGGGATGGTGACCTTCTCGTCGCCCTTGGCGACGACATCGCCGACGACCTCGGCGAACGCGGCCAGGACGGCGTCGGCGTCCTTGCGGGTCACCTCAGCGCGCTCGGACAGCGCGGCCACCAGCTCACTGCGGTTCATGTGTACTCCATGTGGTCTGTTGCGTTGCGTTGCGTTCCCCGGCGCCCCGGTCGGCGGTCCCCTGCTTGCCCCAAACAGAACCGCGGCCGTGACTGCCGAAGCGCGCCACCCGACAGCGGTGGCGACCCGTGCAGGTCGTGCAAAGCTCCTGCTCGGGGATGAATCCTGCCCCCATTGCTGCCGGGAAAGCGAATCCGGCACCCGCAGGGGTCACACGAACAGAGCCACCGTGGTTCTCCGGTGACAGCTCGCCCAGACTCCTGCGGACACTTTAGGCGGACGTTCCGTATCTGTCGGACGCGACGCGCCGGTGCAGGGATACCGTACGCCCTGGCACCGACAGGCCCAAACGCGGGCCTGACGGTGTTTCACCCGGTGTCCGGCGGGACGTCAGTTCCTGATCGCCGGGAAGCTGCCGGTCTCGGTGACGCCGGGGGTGACCTGAGCCTCCCCGGCGGCCTGGGCGGCCTCGCGCACGGCGGCGGCGACGGTCTTCGCCACGTCAGCGTGGAAGACGCTCGGGATGATGTAGTTGGCGTTCAGCTCCTCCGGGCCCACCGTGGCCGCCAGGGCCCGGGCGGCGGCCAGCATCATCTCGGTGTTGACGGTCCGGCTCTGCGCGTCCAGCAGGCCGCGGAAGACGCCGGGGAAGACCAGCACGTTGTTGATCTGGTTCGGGAAGTCGGAACGGCCGGTGGCCACCACCGCGGCGGTCTGCCGGGCCACCGCCGGGTCCACCTCCGGATCCGGGTTGGCCAGCGCGAAGACGATCGCGCCCTCGGCCATCGCGGCGATGTCCTCGCCGTTCAGCACGTTCGGCGCGGAGACGCCGATGAAGACGTCGGCGCCGCGCACGGCGTCCTTGAGCGAGCCGGTGCGGTTGCTGCGGTTGGTGTTCTCGGCGATCCAGCGCAGCGAGTCGTCGAGGTCGTCGCGGCCCAGGTGGACCACGCCGCGCACGTCGGCCACGGTGGCGTGCTCGACCCCGGCGGCCAGCAGCAGCTTCAGGATCGCGGTGCCGGCCGCGCCGGCGCCCGACATCACCACCCGGACGTCCGCGATGTCCTTGCCGACCACCTGCAGCGCGTTGGTCAGCGCGGCCAGCACGACGATGGCGGTGCCGTGCTGGTCGTCGTGGAACACCGGGATGTCCAGGGCCTCGCGCAGCCGCGCCTCGATCTCGAAGCAGCGCGGGGCGGAGATGTCCTCAAGGTTGATCCCGGCGAAGCCCGGGGCGATGGCCTTGACGATCTCGACGATGGCGTCGGTGTCCTGGGTGTCCAGGCAGATCGGCCACGCGTCGATGCCCGCGAAGCGCTTGAAGAGGGCCGCCTTGCCCTCCATGACCGGCAGCGCGGCCTTCGGGCCGATGTTGCCGAGACCGAGCACCGCGGAGCCGTCGGTGACGACGGCGACGCTGTTGCGCTTGATGGTGAGACGGCGGGCGTCGTCGGGGTTCTCCGCGATCGCCATGCAGACCCGGGCCACGCCCGGGGTGTAGATCATGGACAGGTCGTCGCGGTTGCGGATCGGCAGCTTGGACGACATCTCGATCTTGCCGCCCAGGTGCAGCAGGAAGGTACGGTCGGAGACCTTGCCGATGCTGACGCCCTCGATGGTGCGCAGCTTCTCGACGATCTCCTCGGCGTGCGCGACCGAGGCGGTCGCGATGGTCACGTCGATCCGCAGGGCCTCCAGCCCGGAGGCGGTGACGTCGAGACCGGTGACCGAACCGCCGGAGGACTCCACGAGCGTGGTGATCTGGCTGACCGCGTTGCCGCGCGCGGGCACCTCCAGACGCACGGTGATGGAGTTGGACACACTGGGCACGGTCGCCATCGACGTTCCTTCTTCCGGCTTCAGGCAGGCTGCGGGCTTCGGGACGATCGTCGCACCTACTCGCTGGTACCTGAAAATATTGTTCCGCGTCGTGGATAGTGCCGTGAGATTGCCGGTGCGGGAATGCTTCCCGGGGGGCGTGCGTTACTCTGGCTGTACGGCACCGGCTCGATCCAAGCCCCCGGGCCCAACCTTCGTCGCTACGAGCGACCACTTGCCGCGAGGCGAGCATGGCGGGTCGGTGCCGTACCTTCTGACGAAGCATCAGCGAAGGCCCCGGTTCAGGTAGTTGAACCGGGGCCTTCGCCTCTTCAGGGGCGCGAGGCTGTGGACATGTGCGGCTCCGCCGCACGGGCCAGACCAGCCCACCACCCGGGGAGTCCGTCCCCGATCAACGGACGGACTCCCCGGGTGGTGCGCTGGTCGCGCTGGTGCCGCCCGCCGGAAGGATGGGGATCCTCGCGCCCGTGGCGGGCTGCAACTACTGGAGCAGCGCTGGGACTCCCGCCGAGTCGGGGAGGTCCAGCGGGCCCGAGAGGACCGTGAGGCGCTGGGTCGCGCGCGTCAGCGCGACGTACAGCACACGCAGGCCCGCCTCCGACTCGCCCGCGATGCCCGAGGGGTCGGCGACCACCGTGGCGTCGTACTCGAGGCCCTTGGCCTCGAGGCTGCCGAGGGCCACCGCACGGTCGCCCAGGCCGGCGATCCACCGCGCGGCCTCGTCCCGCCGGTCCATCGGGACCACGATCCCGACCGTGCCGTCGACCTCGGCCAGCAGCCGCTCGACCTCCGCGCGGGCCGCCGCGCCCATCCGCTCCTCCGCCGCGACAGCGGTGAAGCGGGGCACAACTCCCGTGGCCCGCACGGCCTTCGGGGCCTCCGTCCCCGGCGCGGCCTGGGCCAGCACCCGAGCGGCGACCTCGGCGATCTCCGCCGGGTTGCGGTAGTTGGTGGTCAGCGTGAACCTCCGCCGGGGCTTGCCCCCCAGCGTCTCGTCCATCGCCGCCGCCGCCTCGGCCGGGTCGATCCAGGAGCTCTGCGCGGGGTCGCCCACGATCGTCCAGGTGGCGTTGCGGGCGCGGCGGCCGACCATCCGCCACTGCATGGGCGTCAGGTCCTGCGCCTCGTCCACGATCACGTGGGCGTAGTCGCTGCGCTCCCGGCGGGCCGCCTCGCGGGCCTCCTGGTCGCGGCGGATGCGGTCCCCGTAGGTCGTCACCTCGTCCAGGCCGGTGAGGAGTTCGGCCGGGTCCACCTCGCGCGACCGCGCGCGCGGCGGCTCGCCGAGCAGCGTCTGCAACTCGTCCAGCAGGGCGGCGTCGTGGGCGCTGAGGGCGCCCTCGCCACGGGGACCGAGGTGCTGCCAGGAGTCGGCCAGCAGCCGGACCTCCTGACCGGACAGCGCGCCGCGCGCCTGGCGGGACAGCCGCCGCGGGTCCCGCAGCGTGCCCAGCACCTGACGCGGCGTCAGCAACGGCCACCAGGCGTCCAGGAAGGAGAGGAAGCGGTCGTCGTCGGAGAGGTACTCGTCGAAGCTCTCGCGCTGCCGCTGCAGTTCCTCGCGCTCGTAGCGGTCGACGGGGGCGGGGCGGCCCCGCAGCAGCCGGGACCAGAGGGCGTCCAACAGCAGCCTTCGGGCCCGGGGCTTGAGCAGGTTGAGCGGGGTGGTGCCGTTCAGCGCGGTGCGGCGCAGCTCACGCAGGGCGTGCTGATCCAGCGTCAGCACCTCGCCCATCGCACTGACCCGCAGTTCGGTCGGGGTGTCCCGGCGGTCCAGCGCGGCCCGGGCCGCGCGGCGCAGCAGCGCGACCATGCGGGCCGAGCCCTTGATCCGGACCACTTCGGGGCTGTCGTAGCGCTCGGCCTCGACGCCCTCGACCAGGTTGCCGATGGCGCGGATGGCGACCTGCCCCTCCTCGCCCAGGGACGGCAGGACGCCCTCGGTGTACGAGACGAGCAGCGGCGTGGGGCTGACGACCAGGATGCCGCCCGCGTACTTGCGGCGGTCGTGGTACAGCAGGTAGGCGGCGCGGTGCAGGGCGACGGCGGTCTTGCCGGTACCCGGGCCGCCGGTGACCAGGGTGGCCCCGGCCGCCTGGGCGCGGATGACCACGTCCTGCTCGTGCTGGATGGAGGAGACGATGTCCCGCATGGTGTGGCTGCGGGCCCGGCCCAGGGTGGCCATCAGCGCCCCGTCGCCGACGACGGCGACGGGCTCGCCGTCCAGGGTAGGCTCCAGGTCCGGGCGGAGCAGGTCGTCCTCGACGCCCAGCACCCGGCGCCGCCGTGAGCGGATCACCCGGCGGCGCAGCACCCGCCCCGGCTGGACCGGGGTGGCCCGGTAGAACGGCGCGGCCGCGGGCGCGCGCCAGTCGATGACGAGCGGCCCGTACTCGGCGTCGAGGACGCCGAGGCGGCCGATGTAGAGCGTCTCGGCGATGGTCGGGTCGTCCGGGTCCAGCGGGGTCTGCGAGGGAATGCCGTCCTCCTCGGGCGCGTCGGGCGCCTGGAGGTCGATACGGCCGAACAGGAAGTCCTCGTACTCGTTGGTCAGCCGGATGAGGTGCCGCCCGGCGGCGGACACCTGCGCGTCCCGCTCGGCGTAGGCGCCCGGGGTGCCGGCCTGCCACTTCTGCGAGGCCTCGTCGAGCAGGAACTCCGCCTCGGCGAGCTTCTCGTTCAGGCGGGCGTAGACCTGGTCGAGATGCGCCTGCTCGATGCCGATCTCGCGCTCGCGAATCGATTCGTCAGTGTCGGCGGCCTGGGTGGATCTCGGCGCGGGCATGGGCTCCCTGTCAGCGGCGGAACAGTATTCGCAGAACGGAAGATCTTACGCCAACGCCCACCTCCGGCGCCCGTAGGGCCCCTCAGGGCTGCGAGGCTGTTGCCGATCCGCTGCTCCGCCGGAGGGGCGCGGCCAGCCCACCACCCACGAGGTCCGCCCCTGACTGGAGGCCGGACCTCCCCGGGTGGTGGGTCACTCGCGCAGTTCGTCGCGCCCCTGAAGGCGCACTCGCCGTTCTTCGGCGTCCGGGGCCAGGAAGGACAGGAGGGCCGCCGCCTCGGTTTCCACAGGCTGGGGATCCGTGGACCGGAACAGCTCCACCGTCAGGACGACTGCGCCGTCCTTCTCCCGCTCCCACGACCAGCCCCCGGCCAGGCGGCCGTCGACCAGCACGAACGGTCGCAGGCCGTTCCCCCGGGCCGCCAGCGCCGCCCACGACGCCGGGTCCAGGACCCGGGCCCGGTCCTTGTGCGCCAGCAGGACGTTGTCGTAGTCCGGCAGGAACCGCACCGGTGCCGGCGTGTCGGGATCCGGTCGAGGGGCATCCGGCAGGTCGAACAACTCGCGCCCGCTGCCCGCGTCCTGAAAGACCCTCAGCTCGGGGCGGAGCCGTTCGAAGACCTCCCCGAGCCGGGTCAGTCCGCACCAGGCCTGGGCGTCCATCACGCTCGCGGGGCCGAAGGCGGCCAGGTAGCGGCGGATCAGCCCGGGCACGTCGACCGACTCCGGCAGGCCCCGGCCTAGCCACTCCTCCGCCGTGGTGGACCGGGTCGCGCCGCTGCGCCGCCACAGGCCCCGGGGCGGGACCTGGACGAGCGGCAGGCGGTCCCGCACCGCCCAGGCCAGCGTCGCGGGCGCGTTGCCGGGGAAGCGCTCCGCCAGCGCCGCGCCCAGCCGGGCGTTGGTCAGCGGACCCTCCAGGTGCAGCACCTCGCGGGCGGCCGCCTCCAGTGCCTCAGGGGTGACGCCGGTCAGCTCCTTGCGGTAGACCGCCGTGCCGTACCGGCCGCGGTCGTTGACCGGCTGGCACCAGCGACGCAGCGTGAGCGCGTCCTCGGCGCCGTGCAGGTGGATCGTGCCGCGCAGGGTCGACATCCGGACCAACCGCCGGGACTCCAGCAGCTCGGAGGCGGCCTCCGGGTCGAAGCCGTCGATCCTGCTCCAGAGCGCCGTCCAGGGTGCGCCGGGCACCTGCGCCTGCAAGCCGACCAGCCCCGCGACCGCCTCCTCGACGCCGGTGCGCCGCCGGGCGAGCAGGCCCTGGCGGGCCAGCAGCGCCCGGTTGAGGTCACGCTCCGTCAGCTTGTCCGTACTCGTGCCCACTTGCGTGATCACCACCGTTTTCGCTTGTCTGTACACCGTGATCAGCGATCGTGCCCCTGTGCTCTACCTGCTCGGCTCCGCCGCGCCGCCCGTGCTCAACATCGCCGTGGCGGTCGAGCAGGCGCAAGCGGCCGGCTGGTCCGTCTGCCTCGGGCTCACGCCGACCGCGGCCGGCTGGCTCGCCCCGTACCTGCCGGGTCTCGAGGCGCTCACGGGCCACCCCGTGCGCACGTCCTACAAGCTCCCCGGCGAGCCGGACGTCTGGCCGGCCGCCGACGTGGTCCTGCTCGCACCGGCCACCTTCAACACGCTGAACCGCTGGGCGCTCGGTCTGACCGACTCCTTCGTGCTCGGCTACGCCTGCGAGGCGCTGGGCCGGGGCATACCCACGGTCGCCCAGCCCTGCCTGAACGCCGGTCTCGCCGCCCACCCGGCGCACGCCCGCAGCCTGGAGGCGCTGACCGCGGCCGGGGCGCAGATCCTCCCCGGGCAGCCCGCCGAGGGCGAGGAGTTGGACTTCCCCTGGGCGGAGGCCCTGCAGAACGCCGCGAGCCGCCTCGTCTGACGACGGGCGGCTCGCGGGGACACATGGGGTCGGTGGTGGAGGTGGCGGGAATCGAACCCGCGTCCTGTGGTGCGGAATCAGGGCTTCTCCGAGCGCAGTCCGCTGTGCTTTTCTCAGCCCCGGCAGTCACGCGGACAAGCTGCCGACGGGCTCAGTCACTGTTGGTTGTTCCGTACGCCCCCGTGACCGGGGCGGACGGTGGAGTCCCCTTGCTTATGCCAGGATCCGGGACGGGGACGCGCCCGGTCTGACACCTTCGAAGCTCGCTCAGGCGGCGAGGGCGAAGGAATCGCGCTTGGAGTTGGCGATTATTGTTTGCGGCACGTGGTTTACGAGATCATTGCCGCGTTTCTCGGCTCGCTTCCCCTGCTTCGACATCCCCAGTCGAAACCGATCACCCCCATGTGGTGGTGCTGTTCAGTTGTCAAGACAACCGGCGGACCGGATGTCATCCCTCACGGCCTGGGGAGCCGGTCGGGACATGCCCATGGTACGGCGTGCATACCTCCAAGGTCCACTGAGTTAACCCTGGCGGCGGCGCACGGCGGACAGCGCGCGCTCGGTCTCCCGGCGGTCCTGCTTCTCCCGCAGCGTCTGGCGCTTGTCGTGCAGCTTCTTGCCCTGGGCGAGGGCCAGGTTGAGCTTGGCGCGGCCGTCCTTGAAGTAGATGGACAGCGGGACCAGCGTGTAGCCCGTCTCCTTGAGCTTCTGCTCCAGCTTGGCGATCTCGTACTTGTGCAGCAGCAGCTTGCGCTTGCGCCGGGCGGCGTGGTTCGTCCAGGTGCCCTGGGCGTACTCCATGATGTGCACGTTGTGCAGCCAGACCTCGCCGTTGGTGACGTCGGCGAAGCCGTCGACCAGGGAGGCCCGGCCGGCCCGCAGCGACTTCACCTCGGTGCCCATGAGGACCATGCCGCACTCGTACTCGTCGATGATGTTGTAGTCGTGCCGCGCCTTCTTGTTCGAGGCGATGAGCTTGTTGCGCGGGTCGTCTTTTTTCTTCGCGTTCTTCGTGGCCATGATGCGGGCCATTGTCGCACCAGGCCGGGCCGTTCGGCACGGAAGTTAGCGGGCGGGCCCGTCGTCCCCGGCGAGGTCGTCGAGCACGTTCAGCGCGGTGGTGGTCGCGGCCTCGGCGCCCGCCGAGGAGGGGACGAGGACGTCGGGGGCGAGGCCGTTCGCGGAGGGGTCGCGCCCTTCCGGGGTGAGGTAGGTGCCGACGGTGTGCTCCAGGATCCGGCCGTCGGGCTGGGCTGCGGGCTGCTGGACCGCGCCCTTGCCGAAGGTGGGCGAGCCGACAACGACGGCCCGCCCGCGGTCCTGCAGCGCACCGGTGACCAGCTCGGCCGCGCTCATGGTGCCGCCGTCCACCAGCACCACCAACGGCGTCGTGGTGTCGCCGCCCCGGGCCGCCGCGATCACCTGGGCGCTGCCGCCGCCCTGGGGCCGGTACCTGGCCACCGGACCGCCGTCGAGGAAGACCGAGGCGGTGGCCACCGCCTCGTCCACCAGGCCGCCCGAGTTGCCGCGCAGGTCGAGCAGGACGCCCGTACCGGAGCGCGCCCCTCGTACGGCGGCGGCGACGCGCTTGCCGACGCCCTCGGTGAAGGCGTCCAGCGAGATCCAGGTGACCCCGCCGGGGAGCTTGTCCACGGTCACGTCGTCCGCGTCCAGCACGGTGCGGCGCAGCAGCACCTCGCGCTGCCGGAGCCCGTGACGGACCGTCAGCCGCACCGTCGAGCCGCTGCCGCCGTCCCGGAGCAGGGCGACGACCTCGGTCACAGGCAGGCCGTCCACGGGGGCGGCGCCGATGCGCAGCAGCCGGTCGCCGATCGCGACCCCGGCCCTGGCGGCCGGACCGCCGGACAGCACTCGGCTGATGTCCACCTCGCCGGAGGGCCGACGCACCACCCACAGGCCGACGCCCACGTAGTGGCCGCTCAACTCCTCGGTGAAGCCCGCGAACTGCTCGCGGGTGTAGGTCACCGCCCAACGGTCACCGGAGCGGGGCGCCGCGTCCGCGGAGCCGGAGCGGGGCGCCGTCTCGGAGCCGCCCCAGGCGCCGGTTCCCACGCCGACCAGGCACACCACACCGAACACCAGGCCGAGGGCCAGGTGTCTGCGGATCACACGAGTCGTACCGGGCACGGTCGTTGAGTCTAGAGCGACGAAGGGGGCGCACGGGTACGCAGTCGGCGAAAAGCCCCGGACGCAGTAGGCGTCCGGGGCTTCTCCGTATCGTCCGACGATGCGCGGATCAGACCTTCAGGTACTTCCGCAGCGTCAGGAAGGCGGCAGCGGAGGACATCGCGATACCGATGACCAGGAGCAGCGGCATCACCTTGAACACCGGCCCCCAGCCGATGAAATTGAACAGCGTGATCTGCTTGGCCAGGAACTGGTCGATCAGCAGGTACTTGCCGACCATCAGCATGCCCGACGCCAGCACCGCGCCGACGGTGGCCGCGAACGCGGCCTCGGCGATGAACGGCATCTGCACGTAGTAGTTGGAGGCGCCGACCAGTCGCATGATCCCGGTCTCACGCTTCCGGCTGAAGGCCGAGACGCGGACCGTGTTGACGATCAGCAGCAGGGTGACGCCCAACATGATCACCATGATGATGATGGCCGTGAACTGCGCGCCGTTCAGCAGCTTGAACAGCGGCTTGAGCACCTCGTTCTCGTCCACCACCTGCTTCACGCCGGGGGTGTCCGACACCAGGCTGGTGATGATCGCGTAGTGCTGCGGGTTCTTCAGCTTGACCCGGAAGCTGTCGTTCATGTTGCTCGGCGAGATCATCGGGATCAGCGGGTTGTTCGGCTGCTGCGACTTGAAGTTGTCGTAGGCCTGCTGCTGGGTCTCGGTGTAGATCTTCTCGACCTCGCCGGTCTTCATCAACTGCGCCTGGATCTGCGCCTTCTGAGCGTCCGTCACCGGCCCGCCGGCGCAGCCCTTGTACTCGGGGTTCTTCGAGTCGGGCTTGTTGCACAGGTAGATGGAGACCTCGACCTTGCTGCTCCAGTAGCCGCGCATCTGGTCGACCTGGGTGCGCAGCAGGATCGCCGCGCCGGCCAGGGCCAGGGACAGGGCCACACTCACGATCACCGCGACGGTCATCGTCAGATTGCGCCGGAGGCCGATGCCGATCTCCGACATCACGAACTGGGCTCGCATGTTCTCTCTGTCCTCCGTGCCGGCTCAGTGCTGGTAGCCGTAGACGCCGCGCGACTGGTCGCGGACCAGGTGACCCTGGTCCAGCTCGATCACGCGCTTGCGCATCTGGTCGACGATGGCCTGGTCGTGCGTGGCCATCAGCACCGTGGTGCCGGTGCGGTTGATGCGGTCCAGCAGCTTCATGATGCCCACGGAGTTCTGCGGGTCCAGGTTTCCGGTGGGCTCGTCGGCGATGAGCAGCATCGGGCGGTTCACGAAGGCGCGGGCGATGGCCACACGCTGCTGCTCACCACCGGAAAGCTCGCCCGGCATCCGGTCCTGCTTGCCGGCCAGGCCGACCAGTTCGAGGACCTCGGGCACCACCTTGTTGATGGTGGAGCGCGGCTTGCCGATCACCTCCAGCGCGAAGGCGACGTTCTGGCCCACCGTCTTGTTGGGCAGCAGGCGGAAGTCCTGGAACACGGTGCCGAGCTGGCGCCGCATGTGCGGGACCTTCCAGTTGGAGAGCCTGGCCAGGTCCTTGCCCAGCACGTGGACCGCGCCGGTGCTCGGCCGCTCCTCGCGCAGGATCAGTCGCAGGAACGTGGACTTTCCCGAGCCGGAGGATCCGACCAGGAAGACGAACTCACCCTTCTCGATCTCGAGCGAGACGTTGTCCAGGGCGGGACGGTTCTGCCTCGGGTAGGTCTTGGAGACGTTGTCGAATCGGATCACGGCTGCATCACGGTCGGCCAGTCTAGGGGGACAGGGCTCCGAGAAGGCCAGGCACGACGCCGGGGGCGCTTCCCGCCCGGGCTTCTCGACCCGGAGACCCTACGCGAATCCGGCGGCGGCGCGCAGGCCACCGGCGGGAATGGTGGGGGAGTTCACGGACAAACACCTTCAAAACGGTCATCCAGCACCACCCGTTCGTAGGAATGTAAGGAAACCGTGCCGGTATCGCACCAGAACGTCCACCACAGGCGGGCCGGATTCACCGCAACGTGGCACAGTGGAGGTGGACACGCGAGGGAACCCTCTGTCCAGGGGGACTCGTTGCACTACCGGAGGAGGAGATCGCATTGACGCTCGACCGTCTGGTGTGTGCCAACTGCTCGAACCCGGTGGCAGAGGGGCGCTGCCCCACCTGCCGGGCCAGTCGGCAGCGGCTGCAGGAGCAGCAGGGGCTGTTCGGCTCCCTGTCCCCCACGGCGCTGATCGCGCTGCTCGCGGCACTCGTCGCCTGCGCGCTGATCGCCCGCCACGCGTTCGCCTGACAGGCGGACCGGCACGGACGAAGGACGAAGGGCCCTCCCGCTCGGCGGGAGGGCCCTTCGTCATGCCGTAAGCCGGTCGGTCAGGCCGTGCGGCGCACCCGCGGGCCGAAGCGGAAGACCGCCCCGCCCAGCACGAAGGTGGTGCCGCCCGCCAGCAGCAGCGGCGTACTGCTGTCGGCGCCGGTCTCCGCGAGCCGCTGCGAGGGCGGCGCCTGCTTGATCGACACGGGTGCGGCGGAGGCGCCGCTGCCGTCCGAGTCCCCCGGCGCGGTGGCCGGGCCGCTCTGGCTGCTGCTGGCGGTCGCGCCCGGGGAGCTGGGAGCGGC
>NZ_JBHSQJ010000016.1:0-16832 GCF_042658505.1 Streptacidiphilus monticola
CGGGCGGGGGCGGTCCGTGGAGCCTGCGGCGGCTGCGGGGGTGGGTGACAGTGCGACGGTTGCCGGGGCTGGGGCGGCGGGGCCGTTGCTGAGGGGTGGTCAGGGGGCGCGGGAGCGGGCCGGGGACGGGGGTGGAGCATCGGCGTCCGGGCGGGGGCGGCGCGGCGCGGAAGACCAGGCCCCGTCACCGGCTTGGGAGTTGCTGCTGACCGTCACCGGGACGGGTCCGCGGTCGCGGGCGCGGGCGCTCGCCGCCGCGCTGCGCGCAGCGGTACGGGACGGCACGCTGCCCGCTGGGACGCGGCTGCCGCCCAGCCGGGAGCTGGCGGCGGACCTGCGGCTGTCGCGGGGCGTGGTGACCGAGGTCTACGGACAACTGCTCGCCGAGGGCTATCTGACCGCCCGTCAGGGGGCGGGCACCTGGGTCGCGGAGCTGCCCGGGGCCGTCACCGTTCCACCGCCCGCCCCGCCGCCGCGGCCGCACTCCGGGCCGCCGCCCACGGACTTCCGCCCCGGCCTGCCCGACCTCTCCCTCTTCCCACGGGCCGCCTGGTCCGCCGCGCAGCGCCAGGCGCTGGCCCAACTGCCGGACGCCGCACTCGACTACCCCGACCCGCGCGGCCTGCCTCGCCTGCGCGAGGAACTCGCCCGGCTGCTGGCGCGCAGGCGCGGCGTCGCCGTCCACCCGGACGGGATCGTCGTCTGCGCGGGGGTCTCGCAGGCGCTGACCCTCCTCGCGCGGGTCCTGCACGCCCGCGGCCACCGCCGCATCGCCGTGGAGGATCCCGGCAGTCCGCCGCAGGCGCCGCTGTTCGCGGCGGCCGGACTCAAGACGGTCGGCGTGCCGGTCGACGGCGAGGGCGTGGACGTCGCCGCGCTGCGCGCGACCGGCGTCCGGGCCGTGGTCGTCACTCCGGCGCACCAGTTCCCGCATGGCGTCGTGCTCTCCGCCGCGCGCCGGAGCGAGCTGCTGGACTGGGCACGCTCCTGCGGCGGACTTGTCGTCGAGGACGACTACGACGGTGAGTTCCGCTACGACCGCGCCCCGGTCGGGGCGCTACAGGGACTCGCCCCGGACCAGGTCGCCTACACCGGCTCGGTGAGCAAGCTGCTGGCCCCGGCCCTCCGGCTCGGCTGGGTCGTGCCGCCGCCCGCGCTGCTGGAGGAACTGGTCGAGGCCAAGCGGACGGCCGACCTCGGCACGAGCGTCCCGGACCAGGCGGCGCTCGCCGCCTTCGCCGCCGGGGGGCGGCTGGACCGCCAACTCCGGCTCTGCCAGCGGGCCTACCGTGCCCGCCGGGACGTCCTGGTCGCCGAGCTGACGGCGGCCTTCCCGGGCCTGCGGGTCTCCGGCATCGCGGCCGGCCTGCACGTCATCGCCGAGTTCCCGGCGGCGGCCGGCCCGCGTGCCCGCCTGGAGCGCGCCGCCGCCGAGGCCGGCGTCCGGCTGCGGCACCTGGACGAGTACGCGATCAGCAAGGGCGCTCCGTCGCTCCGGCTGCGCTACGTCCTCGGTTACGCGCACCTGCGCGAGCCGGTCCTCCGGGCAGGCGTGCGGGCACTGGCCGCGCGGCTCTGACGGACCGTCGGTTCCGGGCGTCACCCCTGTGGGTCTGCCACGTCGTGGGCGGCAGAGGGGCGGGTCAGGATGGCGGGGACGCGTAGTCCCTGCCCGTACCTGCACGAGGGGGTTCCACCATGCTGCGTCGCCTCAACCCGATCGGTCCCGACCTCGGTGTCGACTTCGGCAGCAGCCGGCTCCGGGTCTTCGCCCCCGGCAAGGGCATCATCGTGGACGTCGCCAACACCGTCGTCGTCGACACCCGGCACGAGCGGGTCGTCGCGTACGGGGACGCCGCGCTGGGCATGCACGGGCGCACGCCGCCCGGCGTGGTCACCGTCGAGCCGGTCCGGGCCGGGGAGGTCGCCGACTTCGACACCGCGCGCTGGCTGCTGGCCCGGGTGCTGCGCGAGTCCGGCGCTGCGGGGCGGCTCGCCCGGCCGCGGATCGCGGTCTGCATCCCGCAGGAGGCCACCGACGTCACCCGGCGCGCGCTGGCGGAGACCTGCTGGCAGTCGGGCGCCCGGGACGTCCGCTACGTCGACGCCGCCTGGGCCGCCTCCGTCGGCACCGGGCTGCCGGCGAGCGAGCCGCGCGGCAGCATGGTCGCCGACATCGGCGTGGACAGCACCCGGACGGCAGTGCTGGTGCTCGGTGAGATCGTGACCGCCGAGCTGGTCCGCTCCGGCGGCTCGGCCTTCGAGCTGGCGTTGGTCGAATACCTGCGCCACGGAAGGGAGTTGCAGCTGAGCCGGGCGGCGGCGGAGCTGCTCAAGATGCGCGTCGGTGTCGCCCCGACACCGGACGCGCGGGTCCAGGAGGAGGTGCTGGTCGCCGGGCGGGGCATGCGCAACGGACTCCCGGAGAGTCAGCGCGTGCCGATCGCGGAGCTGCACGCGGCCATGGAGAAGCCCCTGCGCGGCGTGGTGGACGCGATGGCCCACGCGGTGGCGTCGTCGCCGCCCGAACTGTGCGAGGACCTGCGGGACCGCGGCATCGTGCTGACCGGGCGGGGTGCGCAGCTGTCCGGCCTGGTGGGCCGGGCCAGCCAGGCCCTGGGGCTTCCCGTCCACCTCTCCGACGACCCGGGCTCCGCGGCGGCGGAGGGCGCCGCGCGCCTCGCCCGCGCCCCCAGGCCGGCGATCCACCGCCCGGTCCCGCAGACCCGCGTCCCGGCGTAACCCCCCGCGCCGCAGGAGGCGCCGCCCCGGGGCCGGCGCCCCAGGCAGGGGCGGCGTGGGGTCGATCCTCCACCCGACCACCAGCGTTCGGCCGGGACGTCCCTCACGCCGGGAGGCGCCCGCAAGCGACCGCCCATCATCCCCGGGGGGTCCGACCCGGTCGACAAGTCGGACCTCCCGGGGATGATGTGTCACCGCTGCGCGTCGAGCACCCGCAGCGGAATGTCCGCGAGCAGGTGCGGCACCGGGGCCGGGTGGAGCAGGCACAACCGCTGGGTGGACCGGGTCAGCGCCACGTACAGGTCACCCAGCGCGTCGATGCCGTGCGGCAGCAGCACCACCGAGTCGAACTCCAGGCCCTTCGCCTGACGCGCCGTCAACAGCACCAGCCGGCGCTCCAGATCGGGCGCGTCGCCCCAGGACGCCTCCGGCAGCTCCGCCGCCAGCGCCGGCAGCACCTCGGGCGCGGCGATCACCGCCACCCGCCCGTCCGGGACCGCCGACAGCTCCTCCCGCGCCGCCGTCGCCGCCCGGCCGGGCAGCTCGGCCGCCGGGGCCTCCGCCCGCCACGGCGCGGGAGCGCCCTCCCGGACCGGGCGCGGTGCGGCCAGGTCGGGATGGATCTCCGCCAGGACCCGCTCCGAGGCCCGGACGATCTCCGCGGGCGTGCGGTAGTTGACGGTCAGCTGCTCCAGCCGCCACCGGTCCCCGAAGAAGGGCGTGAGCGCCTCGTTCCAGGAGGAAGCCCCGGCCGCCTCGCTCGTCTGGGCCACGTCGCCGACCACCGTGAACGAGCGCGTCGGGCAGCGCCGCACCAGCAGCCGCCACGCCATCGGGGACAGCTCCTGTGCCTCGTCCACCACCACGTGGCCGAACACCCAGCTGCGGTCCGCCGCCGCCCGCTCCGCGACCGTGCGCAGGTCCGCCTCCCCGTGGCGGTCGGCCAGCCGCTCCGCGTCGATGACGTCCGCCGCCGCCAGTTCCTCGTCCCCGGCGCCGAGTTGGGCGATGTCCAGGACCCCCTGCGCGTAGGCGACCTCCTCCGCACGCTGCCGCTCCTCCCGGGCGCGCCGCGCGCTGTCGTCGTGGCCGAGCAGTTCGGCGGCCTCGTCCAGCAGCGGGACGTCCGCGGGGGTCCACGGAGCGCCGGCCGGACGGCGCAGCGCGCGGCGCTCGGTCGCCGTCAACTGCGGTGCGGCGGAGGCCAGTCGGGACGGATCGGCGTACAGGTCCGCGAGCAGTCGCTGCGGGGTGAGCAGGGGCCAGAGCCGGTCCAGGAGCCGTCGCAGCGCCGGCTCCTGGGGGAGAACCCGGCGCCAGAACTCCTCCGCCGACGTCACCTCGGCTGCCGCCTCGTCCTCGGACTCGGCGGCGTCGGAGCCGAAGAGGCGCGCGAGGTCGGCCGCGGCGGAACGGTCCAGCGCCGCGAGGTCCACCTGCCGCGCGAGCTCCTCCTCCAGCTCCCGCTCCAACTGGCCGCGCGCGGCGGCGAGTTGACGTGCGGCCTCGGCCACCACGTCCTGGACGAACAGCGGCCGCGCCAGGTTGTGAGGGAGCAGCGACCCGCGGGCCCGCTCCGCCGCCTGCTCCAGGAACGAGGCCGGCAGCCGCACCCAGACCGCGGCCACGTCCAGGTCCACCGGCCCGGTCACCGGCGCCTGCCGGTCCCGCACGGCCTGCGCCAGCACGTCGGCCATCGTGTGCCGTCCCTTGACCGCCGCCGCGGCCGGCTCCTCGGTCGCGGTCGCGACCACCCCGGGGAACAGCTCGCCGACCGTCGCCAGCAGCACGCTGGTCTCACCCAGCCCGGGGAGCACCTGGCCGATGTAGCTGAGGAACACCGGGTTCGGGCCGACCACCAGGACGCCCCGCTCGACCAGCCGAGGGTGGGTGTAGAGCAGGTAGGCCGCGCGGTGCAGCGCGACGACCGTCTTCCCGGTGCCCGGGCCGCCCTGGACGACCAGCACGCCGGTGCGGGAGGAGCGGATGATCCGGTCCTGCTCCGCCTGCAGCGTCGCGACGATGTCCCGCATCCGGCCGGTGCGACCGGCCTGAAGGGCCGTCAGCAGAGCGGCCTCTCCGGTCAGTTCGACGTCGCCGGGGGCGCCGGAGACGCCGTCCAGCAGTTCGTCGTCGAGGCGGACCACCCGGCGGCCCCGGGTGTGCAGGTGCCGCCGGAGCCGCACCTGCTGCGGCGCGCCCGCAGTGGCGGTGTAGAACGCCCGGGCGGCGGGGGCGCGCCAGTCGACGAGCAGCGGCTCGCCCTCCCGGTCCTCGGCGGGCAGCCCGATCCGGCCCAGGTAGCGGCGGGTGCCGTCGGCCAGGTCGAGCCGGCCGAAGCAGAGGCCGTGTTCGGCCGCGTCGTACCGGGCGATCTGCGTCGAGAGCCGCTGCGCGGTCACCCCGCGCTCCACCCGGGCCTGCGGCGTCGGCGAACTCTGCCGCAGCGTCCCGCGCAGCTCGGCGTCGGCCTGGGCGCGGCGGAGGTCCACCTGGCGGTGGAGCAGGTCGAGGTGGCGCTGTTCACGGGCGAGTTCGTGCGCAGAGGACAAGGGTGCTCCAGGCTCCGGGGGCGGGGGACGGGGGGACCATCGCACGGAGGCGGCGGAGCGTTACGCGAGAATCGGCACATGATTCCCGAACCGGTGGGCGCTGCGCTGGCCCACGAGTGGACCACCGTGACCCTGGCGTACGCGGACCCGGAGGACGGCGCGCCGCAGGCGTGCGCGGTGTTCTACGCCTGGGACGAGGGGGAGGAGCGGCTGCTCTTCCTGAGCTCTCAGTCCACGCGTCACGGGCGGGCACTGGACGGCGCGACGGTCGCGTTCACGGCGCAGGCGGAGGGCCAGGACTGGCGCACCATCAGGGGATTGCAGGGACGCGGCCGGGTCCGGCGGCTGGGGGACGAGGACGAACGGGCGGCGGCGTGGCGCGTCTACGTCGCGCGCTTCCCGTTCGCGGCGGACGACGCCCTGTCAGCGGCGCTGGCGCGGGCGGACCTGTGGCAACTGCGACCGGAGTGGCTGCGCCTCATCGACAACGGCGTGGCCTTCGGCCACAAGGTCGAATGGCCCGAAGCCCTGTAGGCAGCGGAGGCGCCTTCAAGGGGTGCGGGGATCCCCCACCCTCCCTCCAGCCTTCGGCCGGGGGTGCCCCCACGGTTGGAGGTGCCCCCACCGCGACCAGCCCACCATTCGCGGAGGTCCGGCCTCATGTGCGGGTCGGACCTCCCTGGGTGGTGTGTTGCTCGCGCCGTTCCTCCCCCAGCCTCGGGCCGGGGGTACCCCCGCGCCCCTGGCGGGGCTTACCGCTCCGCCAGGTCGCGGAGGCCGCGGAGGGCCAGGGCGTAGCCCTGGGTGCCGAAGCCGACGACGATGCCCGCGGCCACCGGGGAGATGAAGGACCGGTGCCGGAACGCCTCCCGGGTGTGCACGTTGGAGATGTGCAGTTCGATGACCCGCAGCCCGACCCCCTTGATCGCGTCCTGGAGCGCGACCGACGTGTGCGTGTACGCGCCCGGGTTGAAGACCGCGCCGATCAGCTCGCCGGAGGCCTGCGCCGTGCCCGCCTCCTGGATCCAGTCGATCAGGACGCCCTCGTGGTTGGACTGGCGGAAGTCCACGTCCAGGCCCAGTTCCTCGCCGGTCTTCCGGCACAGCGCCGCGACGTCGTCGAGCGTCTGCGCGCCGTAGACGTCGGGCTCGCGGGTGCCGAGCAGGTTCAGGTTGGGGCCGTTGAGGACGAGAGCGCGCGCGGTCATGACCGCAGGCTATCGTCCGCGCGTCCGAGGTGGGCGGCCAGTGTGAACCGGGGCTCGGGGCGGCCCGCGTCGGTGGCCAGGTCCGTCGCCAACTCGCCGATCAGCGCGGCGAACTTGGCACCGTGCCCTGAACACGGCGAGCACACGACCAGCGGTCCGAGCCGGTCCAGCACGAAGTCCTCGGTCGGCGTCGTGGTGTACAGGCAGGTGGCCTCGTTGAACGGCCTCGGGTCGAGGCCGGGCAGCCACTCCGCGACATAGCGGGTGATCCGCTCGCGGGACGCCGGGTCGACGATGCCGTCCCGGTCGCGTGCCGTGGTGGGGCGGCCGCGGTCGTGTTCGGCGATCTTGCGGGCGTCGTGCGGGCCGCCGTCCCGGCCGCCGGGGAGGCTGTAGACGGAGAGCGCGTCCTGATGGATCGTCACCGGCCACGGTGAGGCGTGCGGATCGTGGCGGGGGAAGTGGAAGACCTGCTGCTGAGTCACCGTCAGCCGGGGGAGTTCGACCAGCCCGCCCAGCAGCGGGGCGGCCCAGGCGCCGGCCGCCACCACCGCCCGACGGGCCGTCAGTTCTCCCTCGGCGGTGCGCAGCACCACCCGGTCCTCCTTCGGCTCCAGGGCCACCACGGCGGTCTCCGGTCGCAGTTCCGCGCCGCGCTTGGCCGCCGTGCGCAGGAACGCGGCGACGGCGGCGTCGGCGTCGACGGTGCCCGCCTCGGGGTGGAACAGCACGGGGCCGGTGAAGCGCATGCCCGGCCAGCGGCGTTCGGCCTCGGTGGCGGGCAGCAGCTCGTGCAGCACGCGCGCCTGCCGCAGCACGGCGGCGATGCCCGCCGGGTCGCGCCCGAGGCCGTGGTCGAGGCCGCCGGTCAGCCGTACCAGGGTGCGGCCGGAGTCGAACTCCAGCTCCCGCCACAGCCGCATGGCCCGGCCGGTGAGCCGGACGTACAGCGGGTCGGGATAGGCGCGCCGGACGATCCGGGCGCTGCCGTGCGAGCTGCCCCGGTCGTGGCCGAAGGGGTACTGCTCCAGCACGGTGACGGACCGTCCGCGGCGGGTCGCGGCCCAGGCCGTGGCGGCGCCCATCAGGCCGGCTCCGACGACGGCCAGTTCGGTGTCGGTCATCCTGCGGCTCCCGGGGGCGGGTCTGCTGGCTTCCCATGGTCACGACCCCGGCGGACTTTGCCAACCACCGACGGCCCCGGGGGCCCAGGACGCCCGCCGCCCCGCCAGGGGCGCGAGGATCCCACCCTCCCCCGGCCTTCGGCCGGGGGTGCCCCCACGGCGGGAGATCCCCCACCGTGTCCCCCACCGCGACCAGCCCACCACTCGGGGAGGTCCGACCTGCAATCAGGATCGAACCTCCGTGGGTGGTGGGCTGGTCACGGTGGGGGCACCTCCCGCCCGAAGTCTGGGGGAGGGTGGGGGATCCTCGCGCCCCCTACGGGCCTTCGCCTCCTGGGGGTGGCGGGCGGGCGTGGGGGAGCTGGGGGCGGTAAGAAGGGGGGCATGGCACGACACCCCCTGCTCGACGCCGCCGGCCGGGCCGACGCGCGTGTGTTCCACTTCGTCGCGAGCAACCACTGGCCCCTCGCGGAGCGGGTGCTGCCCCGGCTGACCCGCAGTGCGAACCACGGCGCGCTCTGGCTCGCGACAGCGGCCCTGCTCGCCGGCGCCGGGGGCAGCACGGGCCGGCGCGCCGCGCTCCGGGGCCTGGAGGCGCTGGGCCTCGCCTCCCTCACCGCGAACACCGCGGCCAAGTACTCGGTGCGCCGGGCGAGGCCGGTGCTCGACTGGGTGCCCGCCGTCCGGCGGTTGGGCAGCCAGCCGACCACCACCTCCTTCCCCTCCGGGCACAGTGCCAGTGCCGCCGCCTTCGCCGTCGGGGTGGCCTTGGAGTCGCCACTGCTGGGCCTGGCGGTCGCGCCGCTCGCCGTGTCCGTGGCCTTCTCCCGTGTCTACGTGGGCGTCCACTACCCCGGCGACGTCCTGGCCGGGTGCGCCCTGGGCGCCGGGGCGGCGCTCGCCGTGGCGCCGCTGGCGCACCGCGTCCGGGTCTGAGGCCCGGAGGGCCCGGCCCACCGGCGCTCTGCGGAGATAGTTGCCTTCGGCAATCAATCATGTATAGTTGCCTCAGGCAATCAATAAGGCAGGTCCCCCATGGCGCGTCCCGAGCTGGCCATCGCCCTCGTCACCAACCTCGGCGCCATCAAGGCGCTGATGCGCCGGGTGAAGCGGGACCTGCCGGACGGCGGGCGCCGGTCTGGGGTGTCGCTGCTGGCGGTACTGCGGCGGACCGGGCCGTCCCGGCTGCGCGACCTCGCCGACGAGGCCGACCTCGACCTGTCCGTGGTGAGCCGCATCGTGGCGGAGCTCACCGAGGACGGGCTGGTCGAGCGCCGTCCGCATCCGGAGGACCGCCGGTCCTGCCTGGTCGCCGTCACGCCCGCGGGCGTGGAGCGCCTGGACCAGGCGCTGGTCAGAGCCGCGGAGGCGGTCGAGCCGGTGCTGCAGGAGTGGAGCGACGAGGACGTCGCCCTTCTGTCGGACCTGCTGGGTCGCCTCCATCACAGCTTCCAGTCCCAGCTCGGCCGGGGTCACGTCACGCAGGTGTGACCCGGCCGGGCCTGAGCAACAGAGAGAGAAGTCCACCTTGTCGAAGCACACGGGGCGCCAACCCGCCGTGGCGGGCGAGCCGATGAGCCATCGTCAGATCCTGGAGGCGCTGACCGGCCTGCTGCTGGGCCTGTTCGTGGCGATCCTGTCGTCCACGATCGTGTCGAACGCGCTGCCCACCATCATCGCGGACCTGCACGCCAGTCAGACCGCCTACACCTGGGTGATCACGGCGACGCTGCTCGCGATGACGGTGTCCACCCCGATCTGGGGCAAGCTCGCCGACCTCGCCAGCAAGAAGCTGCTGATCCAACTCGGCCTCGTCATCTATGTGGCGGGCTCGATCGTCGCCGGCCTCTCGCACAACGCCGGGACGCTGATCGCGGCCCGTGCCGTGCAGGGTCTGGGCGCGGGCGGGCTGACCGCGCTGACCCAGACCATCCTGGCCACCATCGTGCCGCCGCGGGAGCGGGGCCGTTACTCCGGCTACATGGGCGGCGTGTTCGCGCTCGGCACCATCGGCGGTCCGCTGATCGGCGGGGCGATCGTGGACACCTCCTGGCTCGGCTGGCGCTGGTGCTTCTACGTCGGCATCCCGTTCGCCGTCATCGCCCTGGTCGTGCTGCAGAAGACGCTGCACCTGCCGGTGGTCAAGCGCGAGGTCAAGGTCGACTGGCCGGGCGCCACCCTGGTCGCCGCCGCCGCGTCGCTGCTGCTGGTCTGGGTCTCCTTCGCGGGCGACAAGTACGACTGGCTGTCCTGGCAGACGGCGGTCATGGTCGGCGGCTCGCTGGTGCTGGGCGCGCTGTTCCTGCTGGTCGAGTCGCGGGCGGCGGAGCCGATCATCCCGCTGCGCCTGTTCCGCAACCGCACCATCTCGCTGGCCGTCGCGGCCTCGTTGCTGGTCGGCGTGGCGATGTACTCCGGCACCACCTTCCTCAGCCAGTACTTCCAGCTGGCCCGGGACAACTCGCCGACCATGGCCGGCATCATGACGCTGCCGATGATCATCGGCCTGGCCGCCGTCTCCATGATCTCCGGCCGGGTCATCACCAGGACCGGCCGCTGGAAGGGCATCCTGCTCGCCGGGGCCGCGCTGACCGTCGTCGGCGTCGCGCTGATGGGCACCGTCCGCGCCCACAGCGACTACTGGCTGCTCGCGCTCTACATGTTCCTGATCGGCGCCGGCCTCGGTATGACCATGCAGAACCTGGTGCTGTCGGTGCAGAACCAGGTCCGTGCCGAGGAGATGGGCGCGGCCAGCGCGGTCGTCGCCTTCATGAGGACGCTCGGCGGCGCGGTCGGCGTCTCCGCGCTCGGCGCGGTGATGAGCACCAAGGTCACCGACTACACGGCGGCCGGGCTGGCCCGGCTCGGCATCCACGGCGGCGCCACCGGCGGCGGACTGCCCAAGCTGTCCGCCCTGCCGGCCCCGGTCCGGTCCGTCGTCGAGGACGCGTTCGGCCACGGCATCGCGGACGTGTTCCTGTGGGCGGCGCCGTTCGCCCTGCTGGCGACGGTCGCGATCGTCTTCATCAAGGAGGTCCCGCTGCGCACCAGCACGGCGGCCCCCAGCGCCGCGGCGGCCGCCGAGGCAGGGAGCGAGACCGCGGACGGTACAGTCGGCGCCAGGAGTTGACGCGGCGGCAGGCGCGCACGGAAGGCGGAGCGGCACGGTGAGCGAGGCGATCGACGAGATCGAGTACCAGCTCGGCGTGCTGTTCCGCCGCGGCCGTGCGCTGGCCAACGAGCTGGCCGAGTCGGTGTCCCCGGGTCTGGAGCCCAGCGGCTACGGCCTGCTGGTCCGCCTGGACGAGGCGGGGCCGTGCCGTCCGAGCGAGCTGGCCGCCTACTTCCGGATCGGAAAGGCCACCGCCGGGCGGCAGTTGGCCTGCCTGGAGCAGCTCGGCCTGGTGGCCCGTCGACCGGACCCCGAGGACGGCCGGGCCCACCTGCTGGAGCTGACGGACGACGGGCGGGCCAAGGTGGCCGCGGCCCGCGCGGAGCGCCGGGCCACCCTGCACGAGCGCCTGTCCACCTGGCCGGACCCCGACCTCGGGGCCCTGGCCCGGCTGCTCTCCCGCTTCAACGACGAGTTCGCCTGAACCGGGGCCCTGAACCGGATCCCCTGAACTGGAACGGAGCCCCGGAACCGGGCCCTGCGGCCGGGTCCTGACGTCCGCTCAGTTCGAGCACCACCACAGCACCTGCTTGCACGTCGCACTCGGGCTGGCCGAGGACCGCGTGGGCGAGGCGCTGGGGCTGGTGGCCGTCGCGGTCGGTGCGGCCGAGGTCGGCGCCGCCGTCGTGGCCGGGGGCGCCGCGGTCCGCGTCGCGGAGGCGGACGCCGAGGCGGAACCGGAGCCGGAGGCCGACGGACTCGCGGAGTGCTTCTTGGGCCGGTGGTGCGCCGACGGCGAAGCGGTGGCGTCGGCCGTGGCACCGCCGCCGCTCGGGACGTACGCGGTGCTGCTGGGCACCTGGACGGTGGGGACGGCCACGGGCGTGGCGGCGTCGGACGAGGTGGTGGCGAAGGCCGCCACCGCGATCCCCGCCGCGGCGAGCCCGGCGCCCGCCGCGATCGCGGTCCGGCGCCGGGCCCGCTCCAGGGAGCGCTGCTCCCGGCGGCTGACCCGGCGTCCCGCCGGGGCGTCCTGCTCGTAGACCACAGACCTCGCCGTCGGCTCCTGCTCGGGAGGGAGCGGCACGGCGGGAGCCCCGCAACCGGGGCAGCTGAACGCCCCGTTGAGGTGGCGCCTGCAGGTCGGACAGTAGTTCACCCAGCGACCCTAGGCCGACTCCACCGGTGTCGGACAGATGATCACTGTGAGGCTTCTGCGAGGATTCCGTGCACCACGTTCAACGCGCGTTCAGCGCAGCGCACGTCGTCCGCCGGATCGGGCGCGCCGCTGACGCCGATCCCGCCGACGATCGTCCCCGCGGCGTCGCGGATCGGGATGCCGCCGCCGAAGACGACGAACCGGCCCTGCGCCGCGGCGTGCAGGCCGAACAGCGGCCCGCCGGGGGCGGCGGCCTCGGCCAGTTCGTGCGTGGGCGCGCTGTTGGCCACGGCGGTGTAGGCCTTGTCCGGGGCGAGCACCACGCCCGCGATCTCCGCGCCGTCCATGCGGGCGAAGGCGACCAGGTTGCCCCCCGCGTCCACCACCGCGGCCGACACCAGCAGCCCGTCCTCGGCGGCTGCCGACAGGGCCGCCGCGCACAACTGCTGAGCCTGCGTCAGCCTCATACCGCCGCCTCCGTGTTCTCCTCGACACCGGCCAGCACGCCGCCGGCCCGGCTCAGCAGCTCGGGGCGGGCGCGGCCGAGCGCCCAGGCCGTCGCGGCGAGCACGGCGACATAGCCGAGGACCGCGTAGGGGAACCAGTCGTAGGGCGCGGCCGGGACCGGCCAGACGCTCCCGTAGACCGGGATCAGCATCAGCAGGATCGACGCCACCGGGAGCACCACGTGCCGCACCACCCGGAACTGCTCGGGCCGCCGCCGCCGGAAGAAGCGCATGCAGGCGATGTTGGTGAGCCAGTACACCGGGATGATGCCGAAGGTCAGCACCGCGCCCAGATAGGCGTAGGTGGTGAACGGCCCGACCCAGTAGCCCATCCCGACGGTGACCACGGTGGCGAAGGCGGCCTGGACCAGCACGGCGAGCACGGGCGTGCCGAACTTCGGGCTGACCCGGGCCAGTTGCCGGGGCAGCATGCCCTCCCGGCCCATGGCGAACAGGATCCGGACGATGCCGTTGTTGGAGTTGACGGTCACCGCGAAGATGCTGGAGATCCCGGCGAGGCCGATCAGCAGGTTCATCCAGGGCGCGTAGGTCTGCCCCAGCGTGGTGAACGGCGCGGCGTCGGCGGCCAGCCTGGCCTGCTCCGCGGCACCGGTGCCGAAGCCGACGCCCTCCGCGTAGGTGCAGAAGACGTAGATGGCGCCCACCAGGACGAGCGAGTACACCAGTCCGCGCGGCACGTTGCGGCGCGGCTCGCGGGTCTCCTCGCCCAGGGTCGCCGCGGCCTCGAAGCCGATGAAGGAGAGCACGCCGTAGACCATGCCGAGGGCGATGCCGCTCAGCCCCTTCGGCGACTCCCCGGGGTTGAACGGCGCGACGGCGAGGCCGTGCGCGCCGCCCTTGCCCAGGATCACGAAACTGACCACCAGGATCACCGCGACCTCGCAGGCGAACATGACGAGCGCCACCTTGATGGACCCGCCGATGCCGCGCACCGACAGCAGCGTCATCAGGGCCGCGGCGACGAGCGAGACCACCACCCAGGGCACCTGCACGCCGTGCTGCGCCAGCAGGTCGTGGGTGTAGCTGCCGATCAGCGCCAGCTCGGCGGGGACCAGCAGCGCGTAGGCGACGAACATCAGACCGCCGGTGACGAAGCCGGTCCGGGCGCCGATGCCGTGCGTGACGTAGGTGAAGAAGGCGCCGGCGCTGGGCAGTTCGCGGGCCATCTCCTTGATGCCGTTGGCCACGATCAGCGAGGCCACCAGCGAGAGCACGAAGACGAACGGCGTGGCCGCCCCCGCCTGGGCGGCGACGAGCTGCGGATTGAAGTAGACGGAGACGGCCGGACCCATCAGCGCGGCGGACATGACCACCGCGCCGCCGAGGCCGATGGCGCCCTTCTTGAGACCGGAGGTGCCGGACGCGGCGGACGCAGCGGACGCGTCGGATGCAGGAGTGTCGCTCATGGCGCGACAGCCTGGCCGCAGGAGCGCGCCAGAAGAACTGGTGTGCTGTCAGCAGGCCGACGGCAGAACTTACACAGTGTCAGTTCTCGCGCGGCGCGGGGCGGGCGGAAGATCCGCGGACGGCGTTCAGGCGGTGAAGTGCCGGTCAGCCACCGCGAGTTGCCGGGCGGCGGGCTCGGACTCGCCGATCTGGAAGACGAGTTCTGAGCCCGTCACGGCGGTCAGGCGGACCTGGACCCCCGGCTTGACCGCGTAGACGGGTGCGTCGACGACGGCCTGGAGGCGGAAGCCCTCGGCCATGTCCACCAGGGCGACGACCCGCTCGGCGGGCGTGTTGCGGAACTGGACCGTGGCGCGCAGCACGGTGCCGCGGCCCTCGCTGGGGGAGCGGACCAGGTCGGTGGAGGCGCAGGTCGGGCAGAGCAGCCGCTGGAAGGCCGGATTGCCGCACCAGCGGCAGCGCTGGTACCAGAGCGGCTCGGCGACGGCGGTGTCACGAACGAGAGTCTGGGGCATGGCAAAGAAGCTAGGGCACTGAGTGCCATCTGTAAAGACACTCAGTGCCGCCGATCTCCGTCGCCTCGCGTCCGCCCTGCTCAGCCGAAGTCGTTCGGGTTCGGACCGATCCGGTCGCCGCTGCCCAGGGCCGAGATCGCCGCCCGGTCGTCGCGGTCCAGGATGAAGTCGAAGACGTCCAGGTTCTCCTTGAGCCTGGCCGGGGTGACCGTCTTCGGGATGACGATCCGGTCCGCGTCCAGGTGCCAGCGCAGCACCACCTGGGCGGGGGTCTTCCCGTGCTTCTCCGCGATCGTCTTGAGCACCGGGTCGTCCAGCACCGTGCCCTGGCCAAGTGGGCTCCACGCCTCGCAGGCGATGCCCTGTCCGTCGAGGTAGCCGGACAGCTCCCGCTGCGGCAGGCGCGGGTGCAGTTCGATCTGGTTGACGGCCGGGGTGATCTCGGAGGCCTCGGCCAGACGTTCGAGATGGGCGATCTCGAAGTTGGACACGCCGATGGCCCGGGCCCGCCCGTCGGCGTAGATGCGCTCGAACGCCTTCCAGGTGTCCAGGTACTTGTCCTGCTTCGGGCACGGCCAGTGGATCAGGTAGAGGTCGACGTACTCCAGGCCGAGCTGGGCCAGTGAGGTGTCGAAGGCCCGCATGGTGCTGTCGTAGCCCTGGTTGTCGTTCCAGAGCTTGGTGGTGACGAACAGCTTCTCCCGGGGGATGCCGGAGGCCGCGATGGCCTGACCGGTGCCCTTCTCGTTGCGGTAGGCGGCCGCCGTGTCCACGGCGCGGTAGCCCACCTCGAGCGCCCGGGCGACGATGTCCGCCGCGGTGTCGTTGGGGACCTGGAACACGCCCAGCCCCAGTTGGGGCATCTTGACGCCGTTGTTCAGGGTGACTTCCGGCACGAGACGAGTCACAGCGCAACCTCCCTGGTTCGAGACACGCAACATGCTGCCGGACCGGGGCCACCCGGGCATCCCGACGTGCCGGGGCTCAGCCGACCTTGCCGAGGACGCCCTCCAGCCGGGTGAGCAGCACGGCCAGGTCCGCGCCGAGCCGGTCGGCCGTCCCCGGCCCGAGGCCGGCCAGCACCTCGGACTCGTAGGCCAGCTGCTCGGGCAGCAGCGCGTCCACCAACTCCCGCCCGGCGTCGGTGAGGGCGAGGTGGGCGACGCGCCGGTCCCGGGCGTCCGCGCGGCGGGAGACCAGGCCGCGCTCCTGCAGCAGCTTGAGCCGCTTGGTGACCGCCGCGCCCGAGGAGAAGGTCTCCCGGGCCAGCTCGCCCGGCGTCAGCTCGTGGCTGGTGCGGCGCAGCGTGCCCAGCAGGTCGAACTCCGGCCGGGTCAGCCCGGCCCGGCGCAGCGGGGCGTGCTCGGCCAGCTGGAACAGGGCGGCGCAGCGGTTGATCCGGCCGATGATCTCCATCGGCGCGGTGTCCAGCCCCGGGTGGACCGCCTGCCACTGGCGGACCACCGACGCGACGGTGTCGTCCGGCGTCCTGCCGCCGCCACGGGGACCACTGCTCGCCGCCGTCATGCTGCCTGCGCCTCCTGGACCGGTTCGGGAAGGCGGACGCCGTGGCTGCGCACCGCCGCCGCGAGCGTACGGTGTCCGGCCGCCTCCGCCTGACGCACCTCCTGTTCCGGCAGCACCCCGGCCCGCCACTCGCCGGCGGCGGTGTCGGCGGCGGTGCGCAGTTCCACGAGCGCGGCGCTCAGCTGGCGTCCCCGACGGTGCGTCAGTTCCGCGCTGCTGGCGGCCAGTGCCGCCTCGGTGTGCACGCGGGCGGTGTGCACGGCGCTGACGGCCCGTCCGATCCGGTCCACGGCACGGCGGTTGGCGACCGCGAGGGCGGCCAGCATGCCCACGACCGCGCCGACCAGGGTGTCCAGCGCGCGGTCGGCCACCAGAACGGAGGTCGGGGCGGCCGAGCCGAACTCGGTGAGCAGCAGCGCCATGGGCGTCACGCAGACCGTGCCCAGCCAGTAGTTGCGGGTGATCAGCGCCTCCGCCCCGAAGCCGCAGGCGAGCAGGGCGAGGACGAGCAGCAGCGGCGTCCGCAGCAGGGTGGGCGCCACGGCCGCGAAGACCAGCACCCCGAGCAGGTTGCCGAGCGTGCGCTGCAGCGCACGCGACCAGGTGAGGCTGAGGTTGGCCTGGTACAGCGAGGCGGCGGTGACCAGGGCCCAGGCCGGTCGGCCGACGCCCAGGGCGTGGGCCGCCAGGCCGGCCAGCAGGCAGCCGAGGAACGTCCGCGCGGCCAGCGGGCCGAGGGCGGGGAGCCGCCGCGACCAGGGGGCCGGGCGGGTCACGGCGAGCGGAACCGCGCGTGCGGGCACGGGCAGTGCGGCGCGTCGGCGGACCGCCTGCTCCCAGTCGCGCAGCCGGGCGGCGGCGTCGGGGTCCGGGTCGGGCCCGAGCAGGCCGAGGGTGTGCTCGGCCCCGGCGAGGAGCGCGGCGAGCGCACGCCGGGTGCCGTCCTGGCGCCCGGCGGC
>NZ_JBHSQJ010000017.1:0-18399 GCF_042658505.1 Streptacidiphilus monticola
TCTCCGCAGGAATACCGATGACTCGCTCCGCTCGCGGAAGGACGCGACTACGGGGGAGGGGGTGGCGCCTGGCCGCCGTCGCCGCGGCGGCCGGGTTGGCGGGTCGGCGTCCGGAAGCCCTCCGTGCTGGGTGGTCCGGGACCGGGGTCGGTTGGGCGGCGAAGGAGAAGCGCCTCCGGGCTGAGGGGCGTTGCCCCTGCGGCGGGTTGGCGACAGTTGGGCCTGGCCTCGCTCCAACCCGCCAGCTCGGGTGGTTGGGCCCGGTGCGGTTTTGGCGGCGGCTGGGGTGGATCTTGACGCGCGGCCGGCCGGCCTGGCGGACAGGCACTGGCCCTGTGGCGGGTTGCCGACAGTCACCCCTGACCTCTCGTCAACCCGCCACGCGCCCACCGGGAAGCCCCATCCCGGCGGAGCCGTAACGGCGGGCGGCCCACCCGATGCTGGGGTTGCGGCGGGTTGGCGACGGTCGGCCCTGGCCTTGCTCTGCGGGGCCCGGTGCGGTTTTGGCGGCGGGTGGGGTGGATCTTGACGCGCGGCCGGCCAGCCTGGCGGACCGGCACTGGCCCTGTGGCGGGTTGCCGACAGTCACCCCTGACCTCTCGTCAACCCGCCACGCGCCCACCGGGAAGCCCCATCCCGGCGGAGCCGTAACGGCGGGCGGCCCACCCGGCACTGGCCCTGTGGCGGGTTGCCGACAGTCACCCCTGACCTCTCGTCAACCCGCCACGCGCCCACCGGGAAGCCCCATCCCGGCGGAGCCGTAACGGCGGGCGGCCCACCCGATGCTGGGGTTGCGGCGGGTTGGCGACGGTCGGCCCTGGCCTTGCTCTGCGGGGCCCGGTGCGGTTTTGGCGGCGGGTGGGGTGGATCTTGACGCGCGGCCGGCCAGCCTGGCGGACCGGCACTGGCCCTGTGGCGGGTTGCCGACAGTCACCCCTGACCTCTCGTCAACCCGCCACGCGCCCACCGGGAAGGCCCACCCCGGCGGAGGCGCAACGGCGGGCCGCCCACCCCCCACCCGCACTCAGGGCAGCGGCCCCGCCCGTGCCCCTCCTGGCCTGCGTAGTTCCGCGAGCGCGAGCGAGCAGCACGAGCGTGCGCCTCGCCCTACGGTGAATGCCGTTGCAGGCGTCTCGCGCACCGACCGGGACACCCGTCGAGTCTCCTCTCGCGGTTGCCTCACATGTGCTTCAGCCCAGCAGCCACCGACCCACCGCCTCGCCTGGCTCAAAAGTCGACCCGGATGTGTGGGGCCAGCGCCCCCAGGAAATCGGACGGGTCGAAGGTCTCGCCGGCCGAGAGGACGCCCGTCCCACGTGCGCGCCCGCTGAGGATGCGGTCGACGGCCTCGACCGCCAGGGGCGCCGACACGGCGTAGATGTCCTGGCCGGCGGCGAGGACCCGCCGTTCGGGCTCGCCGGAGCGGCGGACGCGGACGTCGACGACGAAGGTCTGGGACGAAGGCGCCGGACCGTCAGCCGTCCCACTCGGAAGCTCGGGGGCCGGGGCCGGAGCCGGGGTGTCCGGAGCGGACAGGTCCCGTGCCGCCTCGGCGGTCATGTAGGTGACGACCTCGGGGATGGCCAGGTGGCTGGGCACGGTGACCACGTCGGCCATCGTGAACTCGCCGAGCACCGGCCGCAGGCCGAGCGGTTCCGGGAAGGCCCAGTCGAGCACGGGCAGTGAGTCGTCGTGGTACTCCAACTGCCCCTTCGTGTAGCGGACTCGGCGGCCGCCGCGGCGTTCACGGGAGACCGCTCCGGCGGCGCGCGTGCCGGCGGTGGGGTGCCAGCTGTCGAGGCCGTAGGCGATGTGGGCCTCGTCGGCCCAGGCCCAGTCCTTGCCCATGGCGGCGCTGACCAACAGGTCGCCCAGGCCGCCGTAGAAGGCCATCGCCGGGACGACGAGGGTGCCCGCCGCGCGGGCGGGCTCGCTGAAGCGGTCGAAGGTGTCGACGTTGGCCTCGATCTCGGCGGCCACGTCCACGTAGGGGATACCGGCCCGCAGGGCGGCCTCGATGACTGGGGCGGCCGTCGTGGCGAAGGGCCCCGCGCAGTTGACCACCGCCGAGGCGCCGGACAGCGCCCGGTCCAGCGCGGCCGGGTCGTCCACCGAGGCCGGGCGGGCGACGAGACCCGGGGCGGACGCGGCGAGCGCGGCGAGCCGGTCGGCGTCGCGGCCGGAGACCACGGTGCGGTACCCGCGTTCGCGCAGGTGGGCGACGACGAATCGGCCGGTGTGGCCGTAGGCGCCGAACACGGCGACCGTCGGTGCTGATTGCATGTCAACTCCCTGTCCCGGAGCGACCGCCGTCGCCCTGTGCGGCGATCCTGGCAGCGCCGATGGCCGGACCGTCAGTGTCCGGAACGACAGCCCCCGTACAATTCCGGACATGAGCACGGTCGCGCTGGTCGTCACCGAGGGCATGCTGCAGTTCGAACTGGGCCTGGCCATGGAGGTGTTCGGCAGTGATCCGGGCGGGACGGTCGGGGACCCCTACGAGCTGGTGCTGTGCGGAGCCGAGGCCGGACGGGCCGTGCCCGTGGGGCGGTTCCGGCTGGAGCCGGAGCGGGACTTCGGCTTCCTCGCGTGCGCCGACACGGTGATCGTGCCCGGGTGGGCCGATGTCGAGGTGGCTCCGCCGGCCGATCTGGTCGAGGCCGTCCGGGCGGCGCACGCGGCCGGGGCGCGTGTGGCCTCCCTGTGCACGGGGGCCTTCGTGCTGGCCGCGGCCGGACTGCTGGACGGCAGGCGGGCGACGACGCACTGGGCGCACACCCGCGATCTCGCCCGGCGCCACCCGAAGGTGACGGTGGACCAGGACGTCCTCTACGTGGACGAGGGCACCGTCCTCACCTCGGCCGGGAAGGCCGCCGCACTGGACCTGTGCCTGCACCTGGTACGGCGCGACCACGGCTCGGCGGTGGCCAACACGGTCGCCCGGCGGCTGGTCGTCGCCCCGCACCGGGAAGGGGGGCAGGCGCAGTTCGTGACCACCCCGGTGCCCGAGCCGGACTGCCACCCGCTGGCCGGGCTGTTCCCGTGGGCGCTGGAGCGGCTCGACCAGCCGCTCACCGTGACGGACCTGGCCCGGCAGGCGGGTATGAGCCCGCGCCACCTCGGCCGGCAGTTCCGGTCCGTCACCGGCACCACGCCGCTGCAGTGGCTGCTGGTCCAACGCATCCGCCGCGCCCAGGAGTTGCTGGAGACGACGGACGACACCGTCGACCGCGTGGCGACCCTCACCGGGATGGGGACGGCCACGACGCTGCGCCGCCACTTCCACCGCACGGTCGGGGTCGCGCCCGACAGTTACCGCCGCACGTTCCGCAGCCGCGGGTCGCTGAGGACCCGTCAGTCCAGCTCGGCGCTGCCCTCGCGGTAGATGCGGGCGGAGGTGATCAACCCGCCGCGCAGCTCGAAGAAGCCGGCGATGGGGTAGGTCTGCTCGCGGCCGTCATGGGTCAGCGCCTCGGTGAGCTCGACGGCCACGAGGTCGCCGGAGGCGACCAGGTGGCGGAGGGTCAGCCGCGGGCGCAGGGCGGTGATCGCGCCGGCGAAGAGCTCTTCGGGCTCGGCCCGGCCCCGGGCGGAGCTGCGGCCGGTGAGCCAGTGGGCGTCCTCGGCGAAGCCGCCCAGGAGGGCGGGCAGGTCGCCCTCGTTGAAGGCGCGCACGTGTTCGCGGATCGCCGCTTCGGCTGTCGGCGTGGTCGTCATGGAGGAACCATAGAGGGAGAGGGCGGGGCCGCCGGAGCGGAACGGGAGAGTGGGCCATGAGCGCGCGCAGCATCGTCGTCGGCCGCCCGGTGCACGAGGTGTTCGAGTTCTTCGCGGACGCGGAGAACGACCCGCAGTGGCGCCGGGAGGTGAAGTCCATCCACCGGGACGGCCCGCTGGCCCTCGGCGCCCGGTACACGCAGCGGCTCAACGGGCCCGGCGGGCGGGAGATCCCCGGGGACCTGGAGGTCGTCGCGCTGGACCCGGACAGCAGGGTGGCCTTCGAGGTGACCGCCGGTCCGGTGCGGCCGCGCGGCGAGTACCGGTTCCGGGCGCTCGGCCCGGACAGCACCGAGGTGACCTTCGAGCTCGACCCGCGGCTGACCGGCATCAGGAAGCTGGTGATGGGGCGGATGGTGGACCGGTCCGTCGCCGGTACGCTCGCCGAACTGGACCGGGCCAAGCAGGTGCTGGAGGAGGCCGCCTGAGGCGCGCGGCGGCCTGCGTCCGGGCCGCCGTTGCGGCCCGGATAACCCGGTGCCGGGGACCGGGGGGATCTGCGATGATCCCGCCGGAGGAAACCCATGCACCGTCTGTTCAGTCCTTACCGCGCCGTCCTGGCCCTCCCCGGTACCCGGGGGCTGCTGGTCGTCGCGCTGCTCGCGCGCATCCCCGGCACCGCCAAGGGCATGCTGCTCACCCTGCACGTCGTGCTCGACCAGCACCGCGGCTACGGCGCCGCAGGTCTGGTGACCATGGCGATGACCCTGGGCGCCGCCCTCGGCTCCCCGCTGATCGGCAGGATGACGGACCGTCGGGGACTGCGGCCGGTGCTGGTGCTGACCGGCGCGGTCGAGTGCCTGTACTGGCTGGCGGTGCCGCTGCTGCCCTATCCCGCGCTGGTCGCGGCGACGCTGGTGGGCGGTTTCTTCGCGGTGCCGGTGTTCCAGGTGATCCGGCAGGCCGTGGCCGCGCACGTGCCCGAGGCGCAGCGGCGCCAGGCCTTCGCGCTGGACTCGATGATCGTCGAGACCGCTTTCATGGTCGGTCCGGCCGTCGCCGTGCTGGCGGTGACCGGCGAGCAGACGGCCGTGCCCGCGCTGTGGACCCTGTCGGTGCTCACGCTCGCCTCCGTACTCGGACTCTGGCCGCTGTGGCGGATGCTGAGCAGGCGTCAGCACCCGGGCGGCGACACCGGGGCGGCGGCCGCGCCCGCGCGGGGCATCTGGCTGGACCCGGCCCTGCTCCTGACGCTGGCGCTGTGCGTCGCGGCGAACCTGGTGCTGTCCGGGACCGAGGTGTCGCTCGTGGCGACGCTGCGCTCGCTGGGCCAGACCGAGTGGGCCGGCGTGACCATCATCTTCTGGTGCGTCGCCTCACTGACCGGCGGCTTCTGGCACGGCTCGACGGAGCGGCCGAGGCGCCTGCAGCTGCTGATGCTGGTGCTGGGCGCGGCGACGGTGCCGATCGGGGTGATCGGCGGCTTCGGCTGGCAGTGGGCCTGCCTGGCGTTGCTCCCGGCCGGGTTCTTCTGCGCGCCGACGATCGCCTCGACCGCCGAGGCGATCAGCCAGGCCGTTCCGGCCTCGATGCGCGGCCAGGCGATGGGCATGCAGGGCTCGGCACTCACCCTGGGCGGCGCGCTGGGGGCGCCGCTGGCCGGTGCGGTCATCGACCGGACCGGACCGGCGTGGGGCTTCGCCGTGACCGGCGCCATCGGAGCGGTGCTGGCGCTCGCCGCGATCGTCTACCGTCCCGGCGCGGGCCGGGTCGCGGAGGCGGCAGCCTGATCCGCGCGCGGCGGCCCGCTGCGCCAAGGCGGCCCGCTCCGCCCCACCGGGCGGTGGCGTGACGCGTTCCACACCGCCGGTTCGGGGGCGGCCAGAGGCGGGGTCGGCCACCGGCGGGCTGCGGCGACGCGGCAGCCGGTGGCCAACTCCCGTGCCAGTAGGGCTAGTAGAGGTGCCGTCAGGAGGAACGCACAGCGCAGGGGGCGGGAGACCGGCCTGCTGCGGGCGGAAGCCGGTGCGATGAGCACATCAGCCGCTGACTAGCATGGGAGCACCCTCTAGCTCGAAAGATGATCTTGTGACTGTCAACGAAGACTTGTTCACGAACTGGAAGAACCGCGAGGAGATCGCGGAGTCGATGATCCCGATCATCGGGAGGCTGCACCGGGAGCGGGACGTCACCGTCCTGGTCCACAGCCGCTCCCTGGTGAACAAGTCGGTGGTCAGCATCCTGAAGATTCACCGGTTCGCCAGGCAGATCGCCGGCGAGGAGCTCTCCGTCACGGAGACCCTCCCCTTCCTCCAGGCCCTCACCGAGCTGGACCTCGGCCCCTCGCAGATCGACATCGCGCTGCTGGCCGAGAACTACCGCGCCGACAGCCGGGGCCTGTCCGTCGCGGAGTTCACCGCCGAGGCCGTCGCCGGCGCCACCGGTCCGGACAAGCTGGAGCGCGCCGGCGCGCGTGACGTCGTCCTCTACGGCTTCGGCCGGATCGGCCGGCTCGTCGCCCGGCTGCTGATCGAGAAGGCCGGCTCGGGCAACGGCCTGCGGCTGCGCGCCATCGTCGTGCGCGGCGGCGGCGGGCAGGACCTGGTCAAGCGCGCCTCGCTGCTGCGGCGCGACTCGATCCACGGCCAGTTCCGCGGCACCATCACCGTCGACGAGGCGAACAGCACCATCGTCGCCAACGGCAACGCGATCAAGGTCATCTACGCGGACGACCCGAGCGCGGTGGACTACACCGAGTACGGCATCAGCGACGCCATCCTGATCGACAACACCGGCAAGTGGCGCGACCGCGAGGGCCTGTCCAAGCACCTGCGGCCCGGCATCGGCAAGGTCGTGCTGACCGCGCCCGGCAAGGGCGACGTGCCCAACATCGTGCACGGCGTCAACCACGACACGATCAAGCCGGACGAGCAGATCCTCTCCTGCGCCTCCTGCACCACCAACGCCATCGTCCCGCCGCTCAAGGCGATGGCCGACGAGTACGGCGTGCTGCGCGGCCACGTGGAGACGGTCCACTCGTTCACCAACGACCAGAACCTGCTGGACAACTTCCACAAGGCCGAGCGCCGCGGCCGGTCCGCCCCGCTCAACATGGTGATCACCGAGACCGGCGCCGCCTCCGCCGTGGCCAAGGCGCTGCCGGACCTCAAGGCGAAGATCACCGGAAGCTCGATCCGCGTCCCCGTCCCGGACGTCTCCATCGCGATCCTCAACCTGCAGCTCGCGCGCGAGACCACCCGCGAGGAGGTGCTGGACTACCTGCGCGAGGTCTCGCTGACCTCGTCGCTGAAGCGTCAGATCGACTTCATCACCGCGCCCGACGCGGTCTCCAGCGACTTCATCGGCTCCCGGCACGCCTCGATCGTCGACGCGGGCGCCACGAAGGTCGAGGGCGACAACGCCATCCTCTACCTCTGGTACGACAACGAGTTCGGCTACTCCTGCCAGGTGGTCCGGGTCGTCCAGTACATCTCGGGCGTCGAGTACCCGACCTTCCCGGCGCCGGTCGCCTGACGAGGCGTCACCGGCCCGACGCACGGCCGTGGCCCGGCCCCGCACTCAGCGGGCCGGGCCACGGCCGTCCGCTCAGACGGCGTCCAGCCGGGCTGTCGGCACGTCCTCCAGGAAGCCGCCGGACTGGTGCTGCCAGAGCTTGGCGTAGGCGCCGTCGGCGTCCAACAGCTCCTGGTGGGTGCCCTGTTCGAGGATCCGGCCGCGGTCCAGGACCACCAGCCGGTCCATCCCGGCCACCGTGCTCAGCCGGTGCGCGACCACCAGCGCGGTGCGGCCCTCCATCAGCCGCCACAGCGCCTCCTGCACCAGGACCTCGCTCTCCGAGTCGAGTGCGCTGGTCGCCTCGTCGAGCAGCAGGACCGGCGCGTCCCGCAGGATGGCCCGGGCCAGCGCGACGCGCTGGCGCTGGCCGCCCGAGAGCTTGACGCCCCGCTCGCCCACCATCGTGTCGAAGCCCTCGGGGAGGGCGTCGGCGAACTCGGTGACGTGCGCGGCCTCGGCCGCCTGCCGGATCTCCGCCTCGGTCGCGCCGGGCCGGGCGAAGGCGATGTTGTCCCGCAGGGTGCGGTGGAACATCGCCGGGTCCTGCGGGACGTAGGCGATCAGGCTGCGCAGGTCGGACTGCCGCATCCGGCTGATGTCCTGACCGCCGATCAGGATCCGGCCGCCCTCGATGTCCTTCATCCGCAGCAGCAGCCGGGTGAGCGTGGACTTGCCGCCGCCGGAGCGGCCCACCAGGCCGATCTTCGACCCGCTCGGCACGTCCAGGTCCAGTCCCTGGAACAGCGGCTCGGGGCCGCCGTGGGAGAAGACCACCCGGTCGAAGCGGATCCCCGCCGAGCGTCCGGAGGCGGGCCGCAGCGGCTCGGGCACGGGCGGGTCCAGGACGGTGGGCGGGTCCAGCAGCAGCTCGGTGAACTGCGCGGCCTCCGTCATCGAGGACTCCAGGCGCCGGTAGATCTGGTTGAACTCGAACATGATCCGGGTCGCGTTGGAGAAGTAGGTGAAGGCGACCACGACCTCCTCCACCCCGTGCCGGCCGCCCCCCAGGGACACGGCGAGCAGCAGCCCCAGCCCGTTGGTCAGCACCGACATCGGCGCGACCAGCGTGTCGATGCGCAGGTTGCCGTAGTCCCAGGAGCGCAGGGACAGCCGCCGCGACTCGGCGACCCGGGACCGGTGCTCCGCCGCCTCGCGGTCCTCGGCGGCGAAGGCGCGGACCGTGTCCATGTTCATCAGGCTGTCAGCCACATGGCCGGACACCCGGGCGAACGCCTCCTCGCGGTCGTTGACCAACTGCTGGCGGCGGCGGATCAGCGGTGCCACGCAGAGGCCGGTGACCGCGATCAGCGACAGCAGCACGGCCACCAGCAGCGGGTCGTAGTTCCACAGCACCACCGCGCCGAAGACGAGCGGGACGAAGTTGGCGACCACGGAGAAGGTCAGCGTGTCGACGAACTCCTCGTAGCGGGAGGCGAAGGAGAGGACGCGCTTGGTGAGCGAGCCGGCGAAGTTGTCGTGGAAGAAGGAGGCGTCCTTGGCGAACAGCTCGTCCATGCCGATGATGTAGAGCCGTTCGATGCCCAGCGCGTCCACCCGGTTGAGGCAGTGGAAGCCGAGCCGCCACAGCGCCTCGGCGAACAGCAGCACGCCGGCGAAGGCCAGCACGTAGGGCAGCAGGTCGCCGACGGCCGCCCCGCCGTCCCGGGCGATGCGGGCGACGAGTTTGGCGACGACGAGCGGGGCGAGGTAGGCGATGCCGATGTTGCCCAGGGCCGGCAGCAGCATCGCGGGAACCGTCAGCCTTCTGAGCCGGAGCAGTTCCCTTCCGTAGTAGCGGAGCGCCAGCAGCACGGAGCCCCGGCGCGGGGCGTTCTCGGGTGTGTGAGGCGTACCCATCCCAATCCTGTGGTGTCGTGCGGGCAGGTGGGGAGCCGCCAGTGTGGCGGTCGGGCGGGTGCGCCGTCCAAGGATTTTCCTTACCGTGCGGGGATCCTCGGTGCAGTAACGATTCAGCGGGGCAGCCGTTCTGACGGGGCGTCAGGCGGGTCTCTGGTGTAGTTCTCACCTGCGGGAGGCGGCGCGATTGGGGCGCACCGACCGGAGGGGTCTATGGTGGTCGCGGCCTTCGCTGCGCGGCAGCGCGGCAGCGACGACGGGAGGAGGCGAGATGGACAGTAGTCCGGGCCATAGTGCCCCTGCCCTCGCACACGTCCTCGCCGTCCTTCCGCGACGGCGGCCGTAGCGCCTGCCTGACGACACCGCCCGCCCGCGCCCTGGACCGCGCCCGCGCGGCGCCGGTCGGGGCGTGCCCGGCCGCCGCCGCCCGCTCCCCGGTCACGCCGGGGCCAGGGGGTGTTCACCTTGTCCGCCAACACTGTGCTCATGTCCACCGCCACGCGCCTGCGCGACCGCCGGGTGCATCTGGAGCGCCGGGCCACCGCCTCCAAGCAGGTGCGGGCCTCGCTGGTCTCCGTCGCCGGGCTGACCGGCTCGCCCGTCGTCAACCAGGCCGGCGAGGAGGTCGGCCGGCTCGTCGACGTGGTCGCCCGCCTCTACGGGGGCGAGCCCTACCCGCCGGTGACCGGCGTCATCCTGCGCATCGGCCGGCGCCGGGCCTTCCTCGCCGCCGACAAGGTCGAGCAGGTG
The DNA here is from genome assembly GCF_042658505.1 of Streptacidiphilus monticola. Taxonomy (NCBI): domain Bacteria; kingdom Bacillati; phylum Actinomycetota; class Actinomycetes; order Kitasatosporales; family Streptomycetaceae; genus Streptacidiphilus; species Streptacidiphilus monticola. The sequence goes on from NZ_JBHSQJ010000017.1 coordinate 9,901, forward strand.
ACGGCGGGTCAGGTGCGGCTCCGCACGGCGCGGGTGGACCTGCGCGAGTTCGAACGGCGGCCCGGCGAGGTGCTGCTCGCCCGCGACGTGCTGGACCACCAGCTGGTGGACGTGGACGGGGTGCAGGTGACCCGCGCCGCCGACCTGTACCTCGCGCCGGTGGGCGGCAGGGTGCTGCTGGTCGGCGTGGACGTCTCGCTGCCGACGCTGCTGCGCCGGCTCGGTCCGCGCCGCTGGCAGGTGCGGCCGACGCCCGAGCGGGTGCTGGACTGGCACTCGGTCGCGCCGTTCCCCGAGCAGGCCACCGACGGTCCGGCGGAGGTGCGGCTGCGGGCCTCCCGGGCGTCGCTGCACCGGCTGCGCCCGGCCGACCTCGCCGACCTGCTGGAGGACCTGGGCCGGACCGAACGCCAGCAGCTGCTGGGCTGGTTGGAGCCCGAGCACGCAGCCGACGCGCTGGAGGAGATGGAGCCCGCGGAGCTGGAGAACCTGCTGCGCGAGGCCCCGCCCGAGCACGCGGCCCGGCTGGTGGACGAGATGGAGCCGGACGAGGCGGTCGACGCCCTGCGCGACCTCACCTCCGGCGAGCGGGAGGCGCTGCTCACCCGGATGCCCGCCGACCAGGCCGGGGAGCTGCGCGCGCTGCTCACCCACCGCGAGGGCACGGCGGGCGGCGCGATGACCACGGTGCTGGTCACCGCGGGCCGCGAGCTGACCATCGGTCAGGTGCGCGCCGAGCTGGCCACCCAGTCCGAGCACCGCACCGAGATCCCTGCCGTCGCCGTGCTGGACGCCGACGGCCGGGTGGCCGCGGACATCGCCCTGTTCGACCTCGCGGTCGCCGAGGACACCGGCACGGTCGGCGAACTCGCCGACTGGCTGGTCCAGTTCGGGCCGCCCGCCGTCATCCGCGCGGACGCCCGGCTCACCGAGGCCGCCGACCAGCTGGTCGCCGCCCGCGCCGCCTCGCTGCTGGTCGTGGACGAGGACGACCGCCCGCTGGGCCGGATCCTCGCCGACGACATCCTCGACTCCGTGCTGCCCGAGCGCGGCCGCCTGCACTTCCGGAGGTTCCTCCAGTGACCCGCGACCTCACCCCCGGGCTGACCACCCCCGCGCCGGGCCCCGCCGTCCCTGCCCCCGCCGGCGCGCCCGACGCGCCGGGCGCGTCCGCCTCCCCGGAGCGCGTCGGCGGCACGGCCGCCAAGTCGCCCACGCCGCGCAGCGGTTGGCGGCGGATCGGGCTGATGCTCGCGGTCATGGGGCCCGGACTGGTCGCGGCGAACGCGGGGAACGACGCCGCCGGGATCGCCACCTACGCCTCGGCGGGCTCGCAGTTCCGCTACGGGACGCTGTTCTTCATGGTCCTGGTGACCGTCGCCCTGGTCATGGTCCAGGAGATGGCCGTCCGCCTCGGCGCGCACACCGGCAAGGGCCTGGGCGCGCTGATCCGCGAGCAGTTCAGCCTGCGGCTCACCGCCCTCGCACTCGGCTGCCTGCTGCTGGCCAACACCGGGCTCGTGGTCTCGGAGTTCGCGGGCATCGGCGCCGCCTTCGAACTGCTCGGGATCCCCAAGTGGGCCGTCATCCCGCCCGCGGCGGCGCTGCTGTGGGCGCTGGTGCTGTTCGGCTCCTACGCCTGGGCCGAGCGCATCTTCCTGGTCATGTCGCTGGCCTTCTTCGCCTACCCGGTCGCGATGATCCTCGGGCACCCGCACTGGGGCGACGTCGGCGGCAACCTGGTGATCCCGCACCTGCAGCCGAGCAAGGCGTTCATCCTGCTCGCCGTCGCCCTGATCGGCACGACGGTCAGTCCCTACATGCAGTTCTACGCCGCCGCCGGGGTCGTCGACCGGGGCGCGGGACCGGGTGACTACAAGCTGATCCGCGCCGACGCGGTGCTCGGCGCGGTCTTCGCCTGCGTCATCAGCATGACCATCATCATCGCCACGGCCTCCGCCATCGGCGGCACCGGCCCGCTCCAGTCCGCGGCGCAGGCGGCCTCGGCGCTGAAGCCGGTGGCCGGCCAGGGGGCCGAACTCCTCTTCGCCCTCGGCCTGATCGGCGCCTCGGCGCTGGCGGGCGCGGTGGTGCCGCTGTCCGCGAGCTACGCCGTCGGCGAGGCGGCCGGGGTGGAGCGCTCGGTGTCGCGCAGCTTCCGTGACGCCCCGCTGTTCCTGGGCCTGTTCACCGCGCAGATCGCGCTGGGCGCGGCCGTGGCGCTGACCCCCGTGGACGTGATCAAGCTGCTGATCGGCACCCAGGTGCTGCAGGGGCTGATCAGCCCGGTCGTGCTGGTGTACCTGCTGGTGCTGACCAACCGGCGCTCCCTGCTCGGGGACGCGGCCAACGGCCCCCGGTACCGCGTCGCCGCGACGGTGGTCGTGGTCGGCGTGGGCGCGATGTCCACGGTGCTGCTGGTGCAGACGGTCCTCGGCTGGTTCGGCCTGGCCTGACCGGCCCGGGCCGGGGCCCGGGCCCACTCGCGGGTGACGGCCCGTCAGGCTCCCACGTACTCCGCCAGGTGCCGGCCCGTCAGGGTGGAGCGGGACGCGACCAGGTCGGCGGGGGTGCCCTCGAAGACGATGCGGCCGCCGTCGTGGCCGGCGCCGGGGCCGAGGTCGATGATCCAGTCGGCGTGGGCCATCACCGCCTGGTGGTGCTCGACCACGATCACCGACTTGCCGGAGTCCACCAGCCGGTCCAGCAGGCCGAGCAGCTGCTCGACGTCCGCCAGGTGCAGGCCCGCCGTCGGCTCGTCCAGGACGTAGACGCCGCCGCGGTCCGCCATGTGGGTGGCCAGCTTGAGACGCTGGCGCTCGCCGCCGGAGAGGGTGGTGAGCGGCTGACCGATCGTCAGGTAGCCAAGACCGACGTCGGAGAGGCGCTTGAGCACGGCGTGCGCGGCGGGGGTGCGTGCCTCGTCGGCGGCGAAGAAGTCCTCGGCCTCGGCGACGGACATGGCCAGCACCTCGCTGATGTCCCGTCCGCCGAGCCGCAGTTCCAGCACCGCGGCCTGGAAGCGGCGGCCCTCGCAGTCCTCGCAGGTCGTGGCGACCCCGGCCATCATCGCCAGGTCCGTGTAGACGACGCCCAGGCCGTTGCAGGTGGGGCAGGCGCCCTCGGAGTTCGCGCTGAACAGCGCTGGCTTGACCCCGTTGGCCTTGGCGAAGGCCTTGCGGACCGGCTCCAGCAGTCCGGTGTAGGTGGCCGGGTTGCTGCGCCGCGAGCCGCGGATCGGGCTCTGGTCGATGGAGACCACCCCCGCGCCCGCCGGGATCGAACCGTGCACCAGCGAGCTCTTGCCGGAACCGGCGACGCCGGTGACGACGGTCAGCAAGCCGAGCGGGATGTCCACGTCCACGTCCCGCAGGTTGTGGGCGTTCGCCCCGCGGATCTCCAGGGCGCCGGTGGGCTTGCGCACGGACGCCTTGAGCGAGGCCCGGTCGTCGAAGTGGCGGCCGGTGACCGTGCCGCTGGTCCGCAGGCCGTCCACGGTGCCCTCGAAGCAGACGGTGCCGCCCGCGCTGCCCGCGCCGGGGCCGAGGTCGACGACGTGGTCCGCGATGGCGATGGTCTCCGGCTTGTGCTCGACCACCAGCACGGTATTGCCCTTGTCCCGCAGCCGCAGCAGCAGTTCGTTCATCCGCTGGATGTCGTGCGGGTGCAGGCCGGTGGTGGGCTCGTCGAAGACGTAGGTCACGTCGGTGAGCGAGGAGCCGAGGTGGCGGATCATCTTCACGCGCTGGGCCTCGCCGCCCGAGAGCGTGCCGGAGGGGCGGTCCAGCGAGAGGTAGCCGAGGCCGATCTCGACGAAGGACTCCAGCGTCTGCTGAAGGCTCGTCAGCAGCGGTCCCACGCTCGGCTCGTCCAGGCCGCGCACCCAGTCGGCGAGGTCGCTGATCTGCATGGCGCAGGCGTCCGCGATGCTCACACCGCCGATCTTCGACGAGCGCGCGGCGGCGCTCAGCCGGGTGCCGCCGCACTCGGGGCAGTCGGTGAAGGTGGCCACCCGGTCCACGAACTCGCGGATGTGCGGCTGCAGCGACTCGCGGTCCTTGGTGAGCATCGACTTCTGCAGGCGCAGGACCAGGCCCTCATAGGTCATGTTGATGCCCGCGATCTTCATGCGGGTCGGCTCGTGGTACAGGAAGTCGTGCAGCTCCTTCTTGGTGTACTTCCGGATCGGCTTGTCCGGATCCACCAGGCCGGACTCGGTGTAGAGGCGGTAGTTCCAGCCGCCCGGCTTGTAGCCCGGGATGGTCAGCGCGCCCTCGTGCAGGGACTTGCCGTCGTCGTACAGCTGGGTCAGGTCCACGTCGTTCGCGGTGCCCAGGCCCTCGCAGCGCGGGCACATGCCCCCGGTCCGGGTGAAGCTGACCTTCTCCGCCTTCCTGTCGCCGCGCTCCACGGTGATCGCGCCGCTGGCGCGGACCGAGGGGACGTTGAAGGAGAAGGCCTGCGGCGAGCCGATGTACGGCTTGCCGAGCCGGCTGAACAGGATCCGCAGCATCGCGTTGGCGTCGGTCGCCGTGCCGACGGTGGAGCGGGCGTCGCCGCCCATCCGCTGCTGGTCGACGAGGATGGCCGTGGTCAGACCCTCCAGCACGTCCACCTCGGGCCGGGACAGCGTGGGCATGAATCCCTGCACGAAGGCGCTGTAGGTCTCGTTGATCAGCCGCTGCGACTCGGCCGCGACCGTGCCGAACACCAGCGAGCTCTTGCCCGAGCCGGAGACTCCGGTGAAGACCGTCAGCCTGCGCTTGGGCAGCTCGACGCTGACGTCCTTGAGGTTGTTCACGCGTGCGCCGTGCACCCGGATCAGGTCGTGGCTGTCCGCAGGGGACTGCGCCGGCTGTTGCGCGCCCTTCCTCGTGGCCATGCTTGGGTCTCCTCTTCCGCTGCCTGGTCGTCCAGGGACGACGGGGACCGGCGCCACGGTCCCCGTCGCATCATCGCTGCCGCGCGCCGTCCGGCGCACGCCGTTCGGTGCACGCCGGTCCGGTGCGTTGTCGGTTCGGCGCACGCCGGTCCGGTGCGTTGTCCGTTCGGTGCGTGTCGGTTCAGCGCACTTCGTTGAAGCGGACCAGGTTGCCAGCGGGGTCGCGGAAGGCACAGTCACGGATGCCGTACGCCTGCTGGGTGGGCTCCTGCACGACCTCGGCGCCGGCCGTCCGCACCTTCTCGAAGACGGCGTCGATGTCCGGTGCGGCCAGCACGATCCGGGCGTAGTTGCCCTTGGCCATCAGCTCGGCGATGGTCCGGCGCTCGTCCTCGGAGAGCGTCGGGTCCGCGGCCGGGGGCTCCAGCACGATCGAGGTGCCGGGCTGCCCGACCGGGCCGACGGTGATCCAGCGCATCGGGCCGCCGCCGACGTCGCCGCGCACCTCGAAGCCGAGGACGTCGCGGTAGAACGCCAGGGAGGCGTCGGGGTCGGTGTGGGGGAGGAAGGTCCAGTGAATGGTGATGTCGTCCATGCCCGCCACGCTAGGCGCGGCGCTCCCGCGGACGCTTCTCCGATCCTGACCGATGCGTGCCCGACGCGTGCCCGATGGGGGGCGGGGCCCTCGGCCCTTCACCGGGGGCGCGCCGACGGCGGGGCGGCGGCTTGGTGACGGGTGACGGGACGTCAGGCAGGCTGCGGGAAGGGGTCGGAGAGCAGACTCGCGTCCAGGCTCTCGAGCAGATCGGCGGCGTTCCGGTAGACCGCGGCCGCTCCGGCCTCGTGCAGTTCGGTGCGGGCCCAGCCGCCCGTGGTCACCGCGACGCACGGCACGCCCGCCTTGGCGGCCGCGTCCACGTCCCAGGCGGTGTCACCGACGAGCACCGCGCGCTCCGGCGGCGCGCCGGCCGCCTCCAGGCTGCGGTGGACCAGGTCGGGTGCGGGTTTGGCCGCCTCCACGGAGTCGGCGTCCAGGTGGTGCGCGATGGCGTCGTCCACGTCCAGCACCTCGCGCAGGCGGGCCACCTCGCGGGCGGACGCGGAGGTCGCGAGCACCACCGTCCAGCCGCGGTCCGCGCAGGCGCGGACCAGCTCGCGCGCCCCCGGCAGCGGACGCAGCGCGGGCCACAGCGCGGTGTAGAGGGCCTGGTGCGCGGCGTCCATGGCATCGTCGTCGGAGCGGTCGCGGCCCTCCCCGAGGAGGTGGTCGAGCAGCGGCCCTGTCCCCAGCCCCACGGCCCGGTGCACGCGATGGGCGGGCACCTCGTGCCCGTACTGGCGCAGGGCCTCCCACCAGGTGACCGTGTGCAGATAGGTGCTGTCGACGAGAGTCCCGTCGACATCGAAGAGTGCGGCTGCGCGGTCGCCCATCGCGGACCCCTTCCTTCCCCGGTGCGTCACCGTCGTCCCCGGTGCGCCTGCCCGCCGGCGGCGCGCCGACACGCGGGAGCGGCCAGCCTGGCGGGACGTGGGGATGGGCTGCTGGGGTGGGGGCAGCGGGCTGCGCCCGGGGGGCAGCCGTCCCGCGCTGCGGGGAGTGGCACCAGGCGGTGCCGGGTCAAGGCCCTTCGCGCCGAGGGTGGACGGGACCTGCCACGCTCACGCGGGCGTTCGCCTGGCGGGACGTGGGGATGGGCTGCTGGGGTGGGGGCAGTGGGCTGCGCCTGGGGGCAGCGGTCCCGTGCTGCGCGGAGTGGCAGCAGGCGGTGCCGGGTCAAGGCCTTTCGTGCCGAGGGTGGACGGGACCTGCCACGCTCACGCGGGCGTTCGCCTGGCGGGACGTGGGGATGGGCTGCTGGGGTGGGGGCAGTGGGCTGCGCCTGGGGGCAGCGGTCCCGTGCTGCGCGGAGTGGCAGCAGGCGGTGCCGGGTCAAGGCCTTTCGTGCCGAGGGTGGACGGGACCTGCCACGCTCACGCGGGCGTTCGCCTGGCGGGACGTGGGGATGGGCTGCTGGGGTGGGGGCAGCGGGCTGCGCCCGGGGGGCAGCCGTCCCGCGCTGCGGGGAGTGGCACCAGGCGGTGCCGGGTCAAGGCCCTTCGCGCCGAGGGTGGACGGTACCCGCCACGCCCACGGCGCCCCTGTCCCGGTCGCCCCGGGTGCGAGTCGGCTGTGATCGGTCCGCCCGGGCCTGGTCCCGTCCGGCTTGCCGTTCACGCTGCGTTCGGTCCGCCCTGAGCACCCTCCGGCTGCCGCCGCCCGCCGAGTATCCGCCCCGGCGCCGGCGGCGCAGGGCATCTCTCGCGGCGCAGCCGGAACGGGCGCTCGGCGATACGTGCCCGGGAAGGCGACGGCCGCCGNGTGTGACCTGCGGCGGCCGGGGTTTGATGGATCGTCAGCCGCGGACCGACGCGACGGCGGCGCCCAGGGCTTCCTTGATGCGGGGGCCGAGGCGGGAGAAGCCCAGCTCCTTCATGGCGGCCCGGAGCAGTTCGTCGTCGGTGCGCGAGGTCGCCGGGTCGCTGTCGAGCCACCGGACGACCGCTTCGAGTTCCTCGGCGGAGTAGGCCGTCACCGGACGTCCCGGCGTGATCGAGGGCTTCCGCGGGCGCCGCGCAGCCGGACGCGCCTTCGCGGCGGCTTCAGGCCGGCCTTCCGGCGACGGCGCCGCCTCCGCCCCAGGGACGGACGGTTCGGGCGAGGCGGCTTCCGAGGCAGGGGCCTCTGCCGGCTCCTCGATCGCTGGGCCGGCCTCGGCGGCGGCGAGTTGGGCCTCGGCCGCCTCCTCGGCCGCCTCCACGGGCGCGTCCTGCGCCTCGGGCGTGGTGGCTGCGGTCGCGGCCTCCACCTCGGCCTCCTCGGGGGTCTGCGCCTCCGGCAGGGCGGGCGGCTCGGCCGGGGACGCGTCCTCGGAGCGGGGCGCCGGGACCGGCAGCGGCGTGGCGTCGGTGGCGGTTTCGACCGCCGGGGCCGTCTCCGCTGCGGGGTCGTCCGCCACCTGCGTGGTGTCGGGCTCGGCCGCCGCTTCCGCGATCTCCGCCTCGGCCTCGGCACCGGTGAGTTCCGGGGCGGGCTCCTGCTCGGCGGCCGTGGCGTCGGACTGGGCCTGGGCTTCGGCCTCGGCGTCGGTGTGGGCCTCGGTCTCGACTCCGTCCTCGGCCGCCGCTTCGACGCCGGGCTGGGCGTCTGCCTCCGTCTCCGCCTCGGTCTCCGCCTCGGGGGCGGTCCGGGGGGACGGCGGCACGGAGGCGGGCGCCTCCTCCGTCGCGGGGAAGAGCGCCTGCACGGCCGTCAGGTCGGCGCGCTGCTCGGCCAGTTGGACCAGGAGCTCGTCCAGGCCCCGGGCCGACAGCGTCTCCCGCAGCTCGTGCAGGGCGGGCAGGCGGAACAGGGTGGACTCGTCGGCCGCCAGGCGGTCCAGCAGGGCGGTCAGTTCGGGCAGGGACAGCGCCTCCAGCGGGGAGTCGGGCCGGATCAGGCCCGCGAGCCCTTCCAGCTCGCTCAGGGCCGCCTCGGCCGCCCGGCCTGCGGGCTCCAGGAAGTCCGCGTCCGACGGCAGTTCCGGCCGGGTGCCGCCGTTCTCCGCGCGGGCGGCCCAGCCGGCCCGCGCCGTCGCCGC